>CAZRNJ010000035.1:0-15518 GCA_964601385.1 uncultured Bacteroidales bacterium
GCTATGGGAAGTGACGTTTATATCCTCCACGATGTAACACGCGACGGTGTATATACGGTAAACAATATCAATGTGGCTGCCGGCGGGCGTTTACAGACAGGGAATAATGCAACCCGTCGTATCACAGTGAACGGCGCTTTTTATCTTGCCGGCTACTATTATGATGAGCGTGACGGAGGGATTGACAGTTTGAAAGGAAAACTTACTATTACACCAACCGGAAACTGGGCTTCAGGTTCTGTTGCAACTGCCGCTAATATGGTTTTTTGTGCGGGTATTGAGAACAATGGTGTTTTTAATGCCGGTGGTGCTGTTTTTGGATTGAACGACCAGGTTTTATACGGGACAAACGGATTAAATTTTTCCGGACCGGTTATTATCTATATGAATATTATTACCCGAACAACAATCACGTCGGGTGGCACAGTTACTCTCGGTAATGATATTACTTTTACAAACAAAAGTACAGTTTCGATTGCAGGCACATTAAACGGTTCAAATGCAAATTCAACCTGGCTGAACGATACAAATAGCACATTGAATTACTCTTCAGGAACAAACATTATGGCTATTGGGAACCTCACTGCAACTTCGCAGGGAAATACCGTTCACTATAACCGTAATAATACACAAACAATTAAAATGGTACCATATTGGCATCTGACTGTATCGGCAGGTAATACCAAAACATTTGCAACCAATACCGACCTTACAGTTTATGGTAATTTAACCATTGCATCCGGAACAACTCTTACAGCGCAAAATGCCGGCTATGATACCTTGACGGTTTATGGCATCCTTAGCAATAGCGGCACGCTCACTTTGCGCCGCGCCATTAATCAGTATTTCGATCTGGTTATGAAAGGGCAGGGTGATATTATCACCGGTAACGGAGTATATACGCTGCGTACGCTTACCATGGACAATGCTAATGCCAAGAGTTCATCAAACACTTCTGCTATAACACTTAATCCCGGGATAGACAGTGTATTGGCTTTTTATAATTACGGAGGTACCTTTACTACTGCTGGTCCTGTTACATTTATTGGACTTAATGGTAGCTGCAAAGGATATCTCGGCGGCAGCGGTGAAATGATTCTAAATGGGCAGTTATCTGTCGGAAATAATAATAACAATGGGTTACAGACACAAATGTTGGGTGATTTGACAGCTGGCAATATTAATTTCAATGTCAGTGGGGCTGGATTTCTTGGTGTAAATGGTTTTTCTCTCGTTATTAATGGGAATCTCACCAGTTCAGCCGCCGGACTGATCAGGGGAGGGGCCGGCTCAACGATTACATTTGCCGGTACCGGTACCAGTACCCAGGGCTTTGTTATTGATAATTCTGTTATCGGAACTACCAATCTGTTCGATTCGTTAATTATCAACCGGTCCATTGCGTCATCAACAGTAACTATACAGTCGGGTAATATTATTATTGACAATCTGCTTGCAATATTATCGGGTAATCTGGTTTCTACCTGGAATATCCGGGTCAATAACGATTTTATTAATAATGATACCATTAATCTTACCGGAACATCTACAATATCTTTTATGAATTCGGGCACGGTGAACCTTAGCGGTACTAACCTCTTTTATAATGTAACCTTAGGAGCAGCAACCAATGTTGTTAATTATCCCAGTAATACGCTTATCCGCAGCAACCTTGATGGCTCGTCTCCCAATTCGGTATGGCGTAACGAAACACTTTCACAATTAACTTACCAGGGCGGTAATATGCCTATGATCACCGGTTCGTTTAATGTGTCGGCAGCTCGAAATACCGTGTATTATCTGAATACCGCGGCTGACCAAACTATAAAAAACACCACCTATTGGGATGTTATTTTTGAGGGTCCGAATTCAGGCGCGAATAGCCGGTACAAGAATCTTAACGGAAGTATCACCGTTAACGGAAACATGACTATCAGACGCAATACTGCAGCCGGAGGCACAGGTAATACTTATGTCCGCTATAACACCGGATTTGCTCATGCAATAGATATTGCGGGCGACTTGATTCTGGAAACAGCTAATTGCATCCTGCAGGTACAGAACACCGGCGCAGTCGGCCACACATTATCTGTTGCTGGCCGTATACGCAACAATGGTGTGGTTGAGATGCATCCCAATGCAAACGAAACGGAATACGGAGATGTAACGATCAGCGGTAGTGATACGATTATTTCCGGAACCGGAACCTGCCGTTTCCGTAATCTTACACTCACTGCCAGTGGCACTAAGTATGCTGTCGGTAATGCAATTCAACTGTGGTGGGGACAAACCGCTCCTGCCCGCGCTACATTTTCGAATACCGGGGGCGCGTTTATTCAACTGTCCGGAACATTCCGCCTGAATAGCTGGAATGGTGTAAACAATACGGTCTATCTGGGATTGAGTGGCAATGCTCCGATTACGTTGAATACTCTTGAATATGGCGGATTTGCCGATCATAACATTACATGTATCCTGGGCAGGGATATTACGGTGAACGGGAACCTGATTTTTAATACGGATAATGCAGCTGTCTTTAATCTGAATGGAAATACATTAACACTTAACGGTGATTATGCGCAGGGAGCGGAAACCTGTAAAATCAGAGGAAGCGCAGCATCAGGACTCGTAATCAACGGAACCGGTAAGCCAACTAATTCTTTACTGTTTGACCAGACAACACCCGGGACCACTAACCTGCTCGGCCGGCTTACATTAAACAGGGGAACAGATACTGTATCGTTGGGTAATGCAGTGCGGATTGACAGTACATTGTACCTTACTTCAGGGGTACTGAATAATACTGCTTTTCTTACCATGAACAACATGTCAACCATCAGTCGCAGCAATGGAGCGCTAATGGCATTGCAATCAATGCCGGGAATGATCAATGTTGAATATACCAGTGCCTTGAATACAGGGATTGAATTGCCTTTGGCAACAAATAAATTGTATAATCTGATTATTAAAGCCGGAGGCGTTAATACCGTTGATTTTGCTGCAAATCAGCCGACAGTGAATAATTATCTTGATTATTATTCGGGAGAGATTTCGGTTAATACCGGTAACTATATAAAGATGGCAACCGGCGCTAAGGTGCGTATCAGTGATACGATTGTTCAAACTATCTTTCCTGTCGGCACAACAGCATCAACACCTTTATATATTACAGTTAATTCGCTGGATGATGCCTTATTATTTGAATTAAAGGATGGAGTACATCCTAATAAACCGGCAACAGCAATGTCGTATCTTAATAAGTATGTCACTGTGTCGGGCGCATCAACTGTAAGGGATTATGACTTTTTACTGAATTATCAGCAAAGCAATGTTATAAACAATAATGAGCAACAATTAAAAGCATCGCTTTACACCGGTGGTATGTGGATTCAAACCAACCTTGCCGATACTTTAAATAATCTGGTTGGTGATTCGGCGATTACTGTGTTAGGCGACCTTACGGCATTCAGCCGTCCATTGAATTCTGATGCCGATTTGAGCAATCTGATTACAAGTGTTGGAGGACTGACACCACCGTTTACTCCTGCCACCGTTGTTTATTACGACACGGTAGCCCATATTGTTGATTCTATTGACATCACACCTACATTGAGTGATATAGCAGCCACAATGACCGTGAATGGCACCCCGGCAGTTTCTGCCGCTGCGGTTACCCTGGCTCTGAATGTTTTCAATAATGTTGAAACTATTGTTGTTACAGCCGAAGACGGCACAACCACAAAGACATATACTGTTAATGTTTATCGGCTGCCGTCAACCGATGCATCATTAAGCAATCTCACTATCACTGCAGGAACGCTTAGCCCTATATTTGCTTCAGGCACTTTAAGCTATACCGATACAGTAAGCAATGCAACTGATACCATACAGGTTACTCCCACGGTAAATCAGAGCGGAGCTACTGTTCTGGTCAATGGTAGTAGTGTTGTTTCAGGCAATGCATCACAGCCGCTGGCGCTGGCGATTGGTACTACTGCAGTTACGATACAGGTAACAGCGCAGGATGGAATAACCACAACAACGTATACGGTGAATGTTTACCGCCCGGCAAGTAACGATGCATCGCTTAGCAGTTTGACTATTAACAGTGGCGTGCTGGCTCCGTCATTTTCATCCGGTACTTTAAGTTATACAGATACGGTTCTTACTTCGGTTAATGCGGTCAGGGTTACGCCTACTGCCAATCATAGTGGAGCAACAATCACAGTAAACGGTGCATCCGTTATATCAGGTAACCAGTCCGGTGATATTGCAGTAGCTACAGGAACAACAACCATAACTATTGTGGTTACTGCTGAAAATGGAACAACAAACAGCACATATACTATCGCTGTGTATCGTCCAGCCAGCAGTGATGCTTCGTTGAGTAACCTTACGGTCAGCAGTGGCACTTTGCTTCCTTTATTTGCTTCAGGTACCTATAATTATGTTGATACGGTGGTTTATGCCATTGACAGCATCCAGGTAACGTCAACCGTTTCTAATGCCGGGGCTTCAATAATGGTTAACAGTATTCCGGTTGCATCTGGTATCGCTTCGCCGAAACTGCCATTGGCGCTTGGTAATAACATTATTACAGTGGAGGTTAGAGCCGAAGATGCCATTACTGTTTTAACATATACCATTCAGGTGTACAGAAGCGATTTTGTAAATGTATCGGAAGTGGCTGCAGCAGAATTCTCGGTTTATCCTGTTACTGCTCATGGTACTGTTTATGTTAAGGCACCGGCGAAGGTCACTGTTAGTCGTCTACGGCTGATTAGCAATACCGCAGAAGTTCTCAGCGAAACGAATGTTACAGGAACGGTTATCACAATGGATGTTAGCCGATTTGCTTCTGGTGCTTATATTTTACAGCTACTGGTTAACAATGAATGGATATCGCTCCGTTTGATTATTGAATAAGTATTTATTGAGATAATTCAAGCCGGCAACCATTAAGGTTGCTGGCTTTTTGTATTATTATGAAGCATAGAATTGCTTTACTTTTCTCATTTTTTTCTATTGTTATCTCTATGGACAGACAATCCTTGTTGAAGATGATTTTTCTTCATCTTTTAAGTATTTTGATAATTCGAAACTAACTATTTGGGGGAGCAACAGTTCCGTACAATCGGCGTTTATCATTACGCAAAAAGCGGATAATAATGGAATGACATTTCGCGCAATCAGCTTAACCGATAGTGCTATGTTGCATACCAACTATCACACAGATACCTTGAAGAGTTTAAAGGCCTTAACCTGCCTCGACTGGCAATTTACTCCAGTTAACAGGAAGCAGAAAGATACACTGTATATTGAGTTTGATATTCTATGGAGTAACATGACAAGTAGCGGTGAAAGCGGAAGGATTAACATGATAACATTGTACAGGTATCCTGCCGGTGGTGCGGATTTTAACGATGCCGACGGTCTGATGAAGACACATCCGTTTGGAAGACCGGCCTATCATATTCGTGTACGAAATTCATCAACCACGTTAAACAAAGGATTTATCGGATATGGTGGCGGCAATGATTCTCTGGGCAGGTTATACATACATGATGAATGGACGGGGAAATTGCGTCATTGGCTTGCAGGCGCTGTACCACCGAGCGGAACTGGCACTTACCCGGCATCGCTGAATTCATCCGATTTTACCATTACAACTGCATCAGCAACACGATGGAAGCATTTCACATGGATAATAGAACCGGAAAAACAAAGTTTCTATCACCGGTATTCATCCGACAGTTTTGCAGGGCCCGGCGCGCTTGTTACCTCAATCAATATACCCGAACATTCCACCGAAAATCCTCCGTATTACCACTGGTTTGATACCATTGAAGCATTCCGGATTTATTTTAACGGAAATCCCACTAATACTTATTTTGCCAATCTGAAAATTTCTCTTAAAACAAATCTTACAAACCGTAATGACCTGCATAGAGAATTAGAGATTGTTGCATATCCTGTTCCTGCAACAAATTATCTGAATATAAGCGGTGTTAAACGAATTTCACAACTGGAGATAATCAGTACAGACGGAAAGGTTCTTTATACCAGAAAAAATATACAACCGGAGATTCCAATCAATATTGCATGGATCGAGCCGGGGGTTTAT
This sequence comes from uncultured Bacteroidales bacterium, assembly GCA_964601385.1. GTDB lineage: Bacteria > Bacteroidota > Bacteroidia > Bacteroidales > JBBRXJ01 > CAZRNJ01. Next base: position 6,125 of record CAZRNJ010000035.1, read on the forward strand.
TTTCTGCGGATAATTAGCGGTACAGAGATAAAAACTGTTTGTTGGGTAAAGCAATAAACCGTATCTTAGATAATCAAAGAGATTTAGTGTGACACAATCAGTTTACACACTTTAGCCGGCTTTTTGTTTTCTTTAATGCTTACAAAATAAATACCATTAACCAGTTCATTTATCAGATTTTCAATTACAAGAATATGTGTACCTGCCAACTGTCTTTCGGAGAACAGCTTTTTCACTATACGTCCTGTGATATCAAGTAATTCGACAGAAACAAATTCATCTGCATTTAAAACATATTCAACTGTTACTTTGTCATTTGCCGGATTAGGATAAACGGTAAAAGCCGGATCATTAACCCGGACTGTTTTTGTTTCACCTTTCAGCCGGTTATCTTCGAGATTGGATATGGCCTGGCTGAATGGCCCCGAATTGGCTTTCAGATTACGTTGGGGCCTGCATCCATCTGTTTTTAATCCTGCAACCCTGTAATATTTTATTCCGATAAGTGCATCGGGCCTGGTATCGGTGTAAAGATTTAAACTACCCGAAATGGTATCAATAGGTGAAAGTGTGCCTGAGTCGGAACCACGGTAAATAATATAACTGTCGAATGAATAATCAGTACCATTAACCTGATATTTGCTCCACGAAAGATTTACCCCGCCAACGGTACCGGTTTGCACAAGAAACATAGTTTTATGTTTCTCGGCAATAGCTACATCATATTCATGGCCGCAGGTATCGGTTGAGGTTATTTTATAAATGTGCTGTTGATTTTCGGGAGTGGAGGTGATATCCAGGAATACACTGGTATCGGAATATGGTATGGTGCCAACAGGTGCATAAACATTGGCAGTATTGGTTTCGCGGTAAATGGTGAAGTATTCGGTTCCTTTGTCCGGTGTTTTTTCCCATACAATGAAATTTTTACCTGAGGGCGGATCAACAGTTACTATGCAGATTTTTTCTTCGTACGGCTGTTGAATTTCAACCAGTATGGAAGTTGCGGTATCACTCCAGCAGCCCCCATCGTTGCTTTGTGCCCGCAGATAATAAATGCCGGGATCGGTAACATATAGATTTTTATTTGTGGTGGTAATACTTGTTCCACCGGGTGATGTCTGCCAATAATAGGTGACATTTAAGGGAGGATTGGCTCGTGTAAGGGTTTTGTTATCACAGAGCGACAGAGGAGTGGCAGTGGGAACAGGCGGCGCATCCGGTATGGAATAATACTGAACGGCTACTGAACTGTAATCGGACCAGCACCCTGCGGAAGATAGTGACCGGATATAATACGTACTGGATACAGTTACTGAAATTGTCAGTGAAGAATTCAATGTGCTGGTGCCTGATGAAGTAGATTGCCAATAATAGGTTTCGCCTGAAGGCGGATTTGTACGGGTGATTGTTTTCGTACCGCAGTCATTGCTGCTGACGGTTGGAATGGCCGGCGCAGAAGGATTTGGATTAACGGTAGCAGAAGCAGATACACCCGGAGACCAGCAGCCGGCAGTTGTACGGGCTTTAAGATATACTGTTCCGCTGCTGTTGGCTGTATAGGTTAATGAAGAATTTGTTTTTGATGTGTCGGAAGAAGCCGTTTGCCAGTAATAGATTACGCCCCCGGGAGGTGTTGTACGGGTAATAGTTTTGGGACCGCATAAATTGGTTGACACGTCGGGAGCGGGTGGGGTGGATGGCGGTTGATTTACAACAATTGAAGCGGAAGTGCAGGATGACCAGCATTCTTCAATGCCCATATCATCATCATACCCCCATTTATAGGCACGCAAATAATAGGTGCCTGTTGTTGTTGCCGAATAATTGTACTGTTCGGCATCGGATGAAGGTGATTTATTGGTTCCGCATGATGTTCCCTGCCAGTGAACACCACCATCGGCAGGAACAGCGCTGGTAAGTGATAAGGTTTTATTCCCGCACAGATTGGTAGTCGTTGAGAATGATGGCGCAGGCGGCGGCGCATTGTACCAGTCAACTGTTACTGATGTACTGGTTGTTGACCATTTAAGATTTGTCCAACTGTATGCGCGCAGATAATATGTTCCGGTGGCTGTGGCATATAAAGTATCATCCGAATTATCCATGCTCGTGCCTGTCGGTGACGTTTGCCAATACCAGTCAACACCATACGGCCGGGTACCGGTATAGTAAATTTTTCTTGCACCGCATATCGAATAGAGTAATTCAGGTGTTGGTGGAGCCGCCGGAGGATCAGGCGTAAACCGATAATAAGTATTATTTGTATTTGCATAACCGGTTGTATTTAAAACTAATTGAATATTGTTGCCTGCCTGAAGACCGTCCGACTGATCACCCAGTCCTACAGTGGCGCTAACAAGATTACCGCCATCGTTGTAGCCGTAGTCAACCATATAAATGCGGCTGGTAGTTTCTTCTAAAACACAGGCAAAATAATTATATCCTGTTGAAGCGCCCAGTTCATGAGAGTACCATTTGATCCAGAATTGACGGTTGGGGCTGGTGCCAAACACTTTATAATAAATCTTATCATTGGTGCCCAGAGGCGATGCTGTGGTAAACTGATCCCAGAATACAGCAATGATTTTACGCGGAGCGCTGATGCTGGGCAGTGCTATATTGTTACCGGGTAGACTGCCGGATGTCGTATAACCATAAAAGGTAATTACACCATTGCGGGAAACCTGAAAATTATATTGAATGCGATCCATAAAAGCAAAATGGTAGCCGGAAGGCAAATTAACGAAATTAGACCACTGATTAACGCTTGAGTCGCTACTCGAGAAAGTAATCTGTGTCCAGCCGCTTAAATTATTATCATCTTCAGTGTTCAGTCCGCCCGGATTTCCGGTACCTGTGGTGTAGGTATATCCGGCATGTACAGTAAATACTGTATAGATTAAAAAAATAAACAACAATAAAATATTTTTATTGCTTCTTGTTCCGGTTAAAAAATCTGTATACTGATGGAGAAAATCAGTTTCTAAAAGATATTTTTGTTTTGATTTGTTTTTCATAATGTAGTGTATGTATTCAGTGTCAAATGTGCGAAACAATTTAATACCCGACAAGTAAAATTAATTTTTAATTATTAACAATTGTTAATCGTATAACTGATATAAGTCAGTTATGATAATAATTCTGAAAATTATCAGCAATGAATAATAAAGATAAGTATTGAAAAGAAATGAAAAAGCTTTAGAATGAAGCTTTGACATTGCTTGGCTTGCTGAATACAACCGACAATTCAATCATATTGCGTGAGGTTGTGATTTGTTGTTCAATGAATGAATTAAAGCCGTAGCTAAGTCGGTATTGAGCATTATTTATTTTTATCCCGCCATGTACAGTGATATTATCGTTTGAGTTTACTAGCAATCCTGTAATCATTTCATATTTGGTGTAGGGAATGCGGTAAAAGGAGAATACACCGGCATCCATATTTTGTTTTTTTCCTTGATGGATGATCAGAAACCGTGGTGATAATTGGAAAAATTCTGAAAGGTTGATTCCGATGCCGGAGTAAATAGTGAAACGTAACGGGTAGAAATAGTCGGCATCATAAAACGAAAGACGCGGATTGGTGGCATGGAAAATCGAAAATCCGAGAAAAGGATTAAAAGGTTTGCGACGGTCCCGGAAATCATATAGCGCTCCTAATCCTGCATCAAACATCATTAAACTGGTGGTGTTAAAGTTCTCGCCACTGGCTTGACTGGCATCAAATCCGCCGGTTGCCGGATTATACTGGTTCGCAAAAAATAATTTCTCCTGGTTAAAACTGTGATTCATCAGTCCGAATTGTACTCCGGTTAACAGATTATGCCTGTACCTCCGGTCAACGGAAATCTCATACGATCCGCTGACTAAAAGATTGAGAATGTTATAATGTCCTTCACCTGCTCTGCTGTTGATTACAAAGTACCCAACGCCAAATTTGTTCACAGGAAAATCGTAACCCAGCGCCATGGTCGTGTATTGATTACTGAAACTGCCAAAACTTTGTCCCGAGAAATTACCATTTACCCTGAAATCATTTCGTTCGCCAAAATACTGACCTGCAAGCGACGGATTAAGATATTGTGGTGCTGCATCGAAATGCGAAAGGTAAATATCCTGTGCGTTTAGCCGGAAAAAAAATAAACTGTTAACCAGAAGTATCCCGGCAAATACACAACGTAAAAGGCGGATATGTTGGCTATTAACCATTAATTGCATTAGAATTATTGTAAAGGTAAGGAAAAAAAATATATCCGCATCATATTAACCTTTAACGGAATGTTAAAATAGTTTTTACCGGAGCAGAGTCAGGTTTCCTGTTTGTTCAATTATCTGCCCTTCAATTGTCGTGGCTTTCAAAGTGAATGTATAAACTCCGGCGGGTTGGTTGATACCATTCAGTTTACCGTCCCATCCGATATCCTGATTGGTTGATGTGAAAATTACATTGCCCCAGCGGCTGTATACTCTGAAATCAAATTCTTTAAACGGGCCGCCGAGTACATAATGAATATCATTTATGTTATCGTTATTTGGCGAGAATGCAGTGGGAACAGCCACAGGACCGCCAACAGTGACTTTTAGAGATGCTGTATCTGTGCATTTGTCAGCGCTCGTGGCCGTAAGAAATACTCTGTATTTTCCGGGCATATCGTATTTAAACACCGGATTCTGTTTTACTGATACTTCACTGTGGATACCGAATTCCCAACGCCATTCAACGGTATTTTTCGATTGGTCGGTGAATTGTACATCACTGTTCACTAAAGCAGGTGAAGGACTATAAGTGAACGATGCTTCAGGAACAATTAATGATTGAACGTTTCCTGTGGCTGTATCTTTACAGCCCTGATTTGTAGTGACAATAAGTGTTGCCGAGGTAACAGCCCCATTAACAGCCACGTCATAAGTAATATCCTGTCCGGTAATATTTACACCGTTATTGAATACCCAGAGCCACTGATTAATTGTAGTCCCGGTTACAGTCGTTGAATCAATCATTTTTATGCTATTACATCCTGCTGTATAACCAAATTTTGCTAGCGGCTTATTGGTTACAACAATCGCAATCGCGGCGCTGTCTCTGCATCCGTAGCTTGTTTCAACTCTTAATGTAACGGTGTAGCTGCCGGCCGTAGTATATACGGTTGATGGATTCTGTAATGTTGAAATTTCTCCGTTACCTAACATCCAGTTCCATGTAACACCTGTAGCTGTGGTTGAAAATCTCGTTATATCGTTAATACATGCCGGCGTATAGGATATGGTCGCATCGGGAACCGGATACAACGTAACTTGCTTGGATGCAGAAGCCCGACAATCATAGTCATTTGTTACAGTTACTGTATAGATGCCGGTAGTTGTTACATTGATGCTTTGTGTTATTGCCCCGGTTGACCACAAGTAGGTTTTATAGCCGGCACCTGCATCAATCAATTCGGATGAATAATTACAACGTGCTACATCTGCTCCTAAAAATACTGTGGGAGAGGGGATAATGCTTATAAGAATACTATCATTATTGCTGCAGCCGGCACTATTGGTTATTGTAACCGAATAGTTTCCGCCGGTCCCGGTGGTGATGGATGAAGTGTTGTCGCCGGTTGACCATAAATAAGTGGTCATCCCTGCCGGCGCCTGCAGTAAGGTTTGATTGCCGGCGCATAATAAAATATCATTACCAAGAAATATAAAGGGCTTATCTTTTACGATTATTGTTGTATTTTTTGTGTCTGTGCATCCGTTGGCATCAGTGCCTGTCACCTGATATAAAGTGGTTGAGAGTGGAATTACGGTGAATGCTGATTGTGTTGATCCATCATTCCAGAGAAAACTGCCGGCACCTGATGCAGCAATTGTAACCGGGTTGCCTTTGCATACGGTACTATCCTGATTGATGCTTATAACAGGTAGCGGGTATACGGTTACGGAAACTGTGTCGGCAGCAGTTGAGTTACCATCTGTAACCTGAATAATATACGTGGTGCTTGCGGCAGGTGTGTGGATTGGATTCTGAAGCGTTGAACTGAAACCCGATGGGATAGACGACCATGTGTACGAGTAAGGAGTACTACCGCCTGATACCAAAGCGCCAAGTGCTAATGTTGTTCCGGAACATACGGTTGCATTACTGACAGATGCTGTTACTGTCAACGCTCCGCCGGTAACTGTTACTTGCACCGAGTCACTGTTTTTACAGCCGGTGGCCGGATAGGTGACTTCTAGTTTAAATATGGCAGAACTTGTAAGATTGAGTGTTTTGGCATCTTCTATCGTATCATTTTCTAAAAGCGATCCCGGAGTCCACAGATAATCCACTCCCGGGGAGGCACTGGCTTCGAATGTGGCTGAAGTGTTTGTTGGGATAATCTTTGAAGGGCCCGCATCAACCGAGGGTAAAGGATTGTAATTGACCAAGCGGGATAGGGTGGTTTTACATCCGTTTCCGTCAGTGATTGTAGCGCTGTAGGTGCCGGCTGTTACAACAGTTATTGTCTGTCCTGTAGAACCTGTTGACCACAGAATGCTGTACCCGTTGGCCGCACTTACCACATTCACTTTACATTCGACCGGACTGCCGCTGCAGGCCGTAGTGTCGGCATTAATCGTTGCGGAAGGTAAGTTGTTTACCGTGACATTTCCCTTGTCTGTGATTTCTGATTTACATCCATGCTGGTTACTTACAAGTATATTATAGCTATGATTGGTAAGTGTAAAGACCTTGAAGCTAAGTGATGATCCGGTACCCGGGATTACCGGACTGACAGGTGTTGTTCCGCTGCGTAATTGGTAGGTTGATAATGTGCCCGATCCGCTTAATACAATAATAGCTGTATCGCCGGAACACACCTCCGGATCGCTTAATGTTAAAAAGTTGGTTATAGGCACAGGGTTTACTTTTACATCTGCTTTATTCTGTAGTTCTGTTTCACACGAAAATGAGTTTCGTGCAGTGAAGAAATAAGTGGTTGGTGAAACCGGAGATACCCTGAAGAGCAAGTTGCCGCCATTTCCGTATTGTATCGTACCAACAGGTGTCCGGTCACTTAACCGGTACATCTGGTAAGCAACGGATGGCTGGCTTGAACGGATATAAATCATTGCTGTATCTCCTGCGCAAATGGTGTCGCTGGTAACCGGCAAAAGCGCGTTTGGCAACGGATTGACTGTTACCTGTGCTGAATCGTACAATTTGGATGAACAACCCGTTTTTATATCTATGGCTTTAACAAAAAAGGTGGATGGAACAGTAACAACAACATCAAAATCAAGTGGCAGCCCTGTTCCCGGTAGTGTCCGGTATTTGGTGTCTCCGGTTTTATTAATCAATTCATAATTGGTGAACAGACGGCTTGAACTTTGTATAATGTGTGCAGTGTCTTTAGCGCATACCACCGGGTCGCTGAGTGTAAAATAGTTCTCAGGTAACGGGTTCACGTACAGATGTCCGGTATCTGATCCGGCTGTTGTATATCCATTGGAAATAATACAATTATATTTTCCACTGTCAAGTCCTGTTGCTGAATGAATATACAAGGTGTCGTTGTTTACGGTTGGAACTATAATATCATTGTGGTACCAGGTATAGTTAAGTTGTGTGCCGATGGCTTTAACAAAGAAGAATGTTTTATTTCCATGGCAAACCCGGATGGAGTCGGGTTGATGTGTAATGGTAATATTTTTTGAAATTTCGTAGGCGCCAATATCAATTGTGTCATGCATGATGCGCGGGTTGCCGGCAATATCTGTTGCACGCAGTTTTAGCCCTGAGGTATCAATATTCGGTGTTCCGCGATTGAAGCATGGTGAAATCAGTTTTAACGACCAGTCGGCTGTGAGTGCATCGGCCTGATTCCCTTTGCCAACAGATGCATTCATGAATTGCGGATTCATATTCTGTATTTCTACGGTTGTTCCGGGGAAGATACCTGAATATGTGCTGTATTTTCCTGAAGGTGGCGTTCCCGTATAGGCAACAGAATTATCCCATATTATTGTATTGGACACGAGGGCAGGTGAATTGTTGAAGAAAATAGCTTCGCCGTTGGATATGGTTATGGCCTTGTTTGACGCGATGGTATTTGCCGAAATAAGCGCTCCGGTACATCCGTTTAAATAGATACCGCCGCCATAATGGGCCTCGTTGTTTGTAATAACACTGTTTAAAATCCACGAATTGGGTGAGTTGTCAATATAAAGTCCGCCGCCTTTCCCGTTTGCAATATTGTTGCGTATAAAGTTAGTGATTACCTGCAAATCGGCTGCGCTTTTATTGTACAATACAGCCCCATCGGTATTGGCTGTGTTATTGAAGAAGTTGTTGCCCAGCAGATGAAGTCCGCGTTTGATGCAATAGATGGCTCCGCCGCTTAATGCTGCATTATTGGCCTGGAATGCATTTAACCATAAGAAAGCATTTTCTGATTCAATGTAGATCCCGGCTCCGTTATCGGCATTGTTTTCTACGATCTTTGAATTATTCAGATTGGTGGATGCCTTAGTGTAAATGGCCCCACCATTCATGTCCGAGGAATTATTCTTAAACTCATTTATTGTAACGTAGATTTTTCCGGCTTCGGCATATAATCCCCCACCGTAATTCATGCAATAATTTGTGGTAAACTTTGTTTTATCGAGATAAACAATATTGTTTTTTGAATATATGCCGCCGCCGTTATTATCTGCTTTGTTAGAAGTAAAAGACGAATGGCTGATATTAATACTGTCTCCATCATTGAATAATGCTCCGCCATCAATGATTGCCTGGTTGTCTGTAAAATCACAGTTGTTAAAAATTAAAAGGGAGTGTGTCCCCGCATATACAGCGCCACCCGATATATTACTGTGGTTTTTCCTGAATCCGGTATTCTGTATTCTGAGAAATGCATCTTTGGTGTAAACTGCGCCACCTCTGTCTTTGGCTATATTATTTGTAAATAGGCAATTCTGGATGGTGAGACGCGAAAAGCCGTTTATCGCAAGAGCAGAGCCGGCGTCGAATGAGGTGTTTTTGGCAAAGGAGAATTTACAATAGGTAAAACGCGATGTGTCATTGGTATTGGATACCGTATTGAAAAGAATGCCCCTCCAACTGCCTGAAGGCGACAGGATGTCATAAAAACCCAGGGTGTCTTTGGGCAAAAACCGGATGGTATCACCGGGTAAACCCTGAGCCAGTATCCGTCCCTGGACTGTAATTCCAAAGTAACCCTGAAATTCAACTCTTGTGCCGCTCTCAATGGTTAGCGTTACTCCGTCTGTGATAATTATATTATCGGTAACATGTACTGTATCCATCCATGTCGCATCAGTATTCAGGATGCCTCCGGTAATGATAATGCCGCCATGGCTGGGGATGTACGGTAAACAGAGCAGGAGAAAAGTCAATATA
>CAZRNJ010000036.1:0-15076 GCA_964601385.1 uncultured Bacteroidales bacterium
GACTTAAACCACGGATATGATTATAAATTACGACGGGTTGATCATTCCAGTTTATCCGGCACAATTCCTTGGTCAGTTTAGGTGCATTTTTTAATAGCTGCTCTGCCCCGGCAAGTTCATTCTGCCGGATTGTTTTAACAGTACCAGAAAAGATCGACTCGACGGACTCAATCACCAACTCCGCTCCTGTTTTCATGAGCCGGTCGTGCAGCAAACCGGCATTATCTCCGGGTTCGATGGCCACTTCACGTTGCAGAATAATATTTCCTGTATCCATTGATTCTTCGATAAAAAAAGTAGTAACCCCGGTAACTGTTTCACCGTTTATTAAAGCCCAGTTTATCGGAGCAGCCCCTCTGTATTGAGGTAATAGCGAGGCATGGAGATTAATGGTTCCCAGCGCAGACATACTCCATACTTCGCGTGGCAACATCCGGAAAGCGACAACGACCTGCAATGATGTACCGATGGCAGCCAATTGATCAAGAAACAGCGGGTCTTTCATTCTTTCGGGTTGCAACAGCATCAATCCCTGTTCAAGGGCAAACTGCTTAACCGGTGAGTGATGCATCTCCAATCCGCGGCCGGATGGTTTATCAGGAGCGGTAACAACAGCATCAATAATATAACCCTTCTGCACCAATCTTTTTAATGATTCAACCGCAAAACCGGGTGTTCCCATAAAGATAATATGACGGTCTTGTGGTTGCATAATAACAATCATTCGGTTTGATGGTTCGACTGCGCCAGATCAAGAAAATGGCCCATTTTATCACGCTTAGTTTCGAGATAAAACTGATTATGTTTATTCGGTTCAACGATAATCGGCACACTCTCTACAATCATAATTCCATAGCCCTCGAGACCTGCCCGTTTAACGGGGTTATTGGTCATCAGGCGCATTTTTACGATTCCCAGTTCACGCAATATACTGGCGCCAATACCATAATCGCGCTCGTCAGGCCTGAAACCGAGATCAATATTTGCCTGCACCGTATCGCGACCCTGTTCCTGCAATTTATATGCCCGTATCTTATTAAACAGTCCAATGCCTCTTCCTTCCTGGTTCATATAAAGAATCACGCCTTTACCGGCGTCATTAATCATCTGCATGGCTTTATGTAACTGAGGCCCGCAGTCGCACCGGTACGAACCAAAAATATCACCTGTAACACACGATGAGTGTACCCTGACAAGCACGGGCTCATCCTTACTCCATTCACCTTTAAACAGCACAATATGCTCAAGCCCATCCACTTTTTGTTTAAAGGGAATCAGGCGAAATACACCCCATTCCGTTGGCAGAGCAACTTCATCTCCTCTGATAATAAGCGATTCGCGCTGCAGCCGGTAAGCAATAAGATCCTTAATAGAGATAATTTTAAGAGAAAACCGTTGCGCGATTTTAAGCAAATCGGGCAATCTGGCCATGGTACCATCTTCGCACATTATTTCGACCAGCGTGCCACCGGGCTTTAATCCAGCGAGTCGCGACAGGTCAACAGCCGCTTCGGTATGTCCTGCCCTGCGCAGCACGCCCTTATCTTTTGCCTGAAGCGGAAAAATATGTCCAGGCCGTCCTAATTCATCCGGGCGTATTGCCGGATCAACCAGGGCGCGTATCGTTTTTGCCCTGTCCTCGGCAGATATTCCGGTAGTGCAACCATGACCGATCAGATCAACAGAAACAGTGAATGGCGTTTGATGTGGCGCTGTATTATTATCAACCATCAATGGCAGTTCCAATGCATTACAACGTTCTTCCGGTATGGCTGCACAAATCAGTCCACGGCCATGCGTAGCCATAAAATTTATAATTTGCCGGGTAGTTTTTTCTGCTGCAGCAATAAAATCGCCTTCATTTTCCCGATCCTCATCATCCACAACAATAATAATTTTACCATTACGGATATCATCTATCGCTTCGTCAATTGAACTTAAACAGCATTTACTGGTTTCGTTTTGTTGGTTTCCAGACATTGGTTTTTACTCCTATTAAATAATTTATAAATCCGGTCATTGTTGCTGCATTCATAGCATAGAAATGGGTAATAAACCGCAATAATACAAAATGTATGCCTGCTTTCTGCAACAACCAGTCCAGCAAAGGTATAAAAAACGAAAAGGAAAGAAGAACAAAAACAAAAAGGAAAAATTTACTATCGAGAAGAAAAAAAGCAGAAATCCAGGAAGAGAGGATCAGCCAGGGACCAAACCACCGGATCACCTTATGAGACAGAAAAGTAAAGCCGGCCGGCAACAACAATCTGAAATCTGAGAACAGCAATGCAAAGATCAATCCCAGGTTTTGAAAATTGCCGGTGGCTATGCGCACCTTACGATTAAACTCATCTCTGATATTATTTGAAACATCTTCATAAACCACAGCATTAAGATTACTTACAGCTTTATATCCACGTTTGATTACATGCAAACAAATGAAAAAATCATCAACCAGAAAGTTACGCGGCACCGGAACGAAAAGCTCTTTACGCAAAGCATAACAGCCGCCTAAAGGGCCTGTCATCGTTCCCCAAAGCCGGCCTTCGATATTTTTTATTCGTACCTCAAAACTGATATAAGCGCTTTCCTGAATAGAAATACCTTCATACCTGATTCCCGTGTTGATTATGCGTGTATCAACCAATCCGATGCTTTTATCCGAAAAATAAGACAGTAATCCAGATATTGTATCGGCATCAAAAATTACATTAGCATCAGTTATTATCAATACCGGATGCCGCGCCTGTGTTGCCAAATAATTAATAACAGCGCTTTTCCCTGTTCGTTCAGAAAACAAAAAATAACGGTAACCGGCAGGCATTCTGTTTTTATATAGTTCAAGAATTTCATTTGTTCTGTCGGTTGAACAATCGGATCCAATCAACAGTTCAATTTTCTCTGTATCAAACGCGGTTTTCAAAATACTTTCAAGTTTTCTGGTCAATACATCCTCTTCGTTATGCACAGCCATCAGAATACTGACAGGTAGCCAACTTTCGGCACCGGCAGCACGGTCTTTCCGGTTACAGATCAGTAAATCAATTAGAGATAAAATAACAGGATACAGAAAATATGAATACACCAATAAAGCAAAACTGCACAGAAGGACTGTTATTGCAATAAACCTGGCGCCGGTAATATCAAATAGTTCCACTTAATAAATCAGTCAGATAAATGTGTTTGATAAAAATTCAGAAGCTTGGCAGCAAGAGATTTTCGTTCGAATTGTTCCATTACTAATTTCCGGCCATTGAGGGATAATGACTTGCAGTCCTGGGGATTTTGCAATACGTTGCATAATCCGGTAACAAATGAATCCGAATCAGCGGCAATAAGCAGGTGTTTGCCATGCACAACAGGTAATCCCTCGGCGCCAACGGGTGTAGTAACAATAATTTTTCCGGCAGCCAGCCCGTCCAATATCCGTATACGTATACCGCTACCCGACAATAAAGGGACAATCATAATTCCGAAATTATTAATGAATTCATTCCCATCATCAACCTGGCCATAAAAAACGATACCCTTTCCCTGCAATTTCTGTATAAGCCATAGAGGACAGTTGCGTCCGGCAACATGCAATAAAAGATCAGGAAATTTATCGAGCACCCACGGCCAAACCTTTTCAATAAACCATAATAAACCCTCCTGATTTGGATACCAATCCAAGGCACCAATAAAACAAAGATTATTTTTTATATAATCAGAAGGGGAACGATGGCAGGTAATTCCATACGGAATAACAACAGCCGGACGGATATTTCCTGCCTCTGTCATCGAACGCAAATCATGTGAACTGATTGGTACAAGCAGGTCGTACGTATTCATTATTCTTTTCTCGTATCGCCAAAGCCGCTTAACCAGCAGATCGAGAGCCGCACGTTTAAAGGTATTCTGTTCATTTGCGAGCAATCTCATCCAGATTTCTGATTCAAAATTATGCGGTCTGAAAACGATTTTTGCTTTGGAAAAGCGCCTGATCAAAGGTACATAGCCAAGCAGATATAATGACTCGATCTGGACGATATCAATTTGTTCCGATAAACACCGAATGATTGCTTTCCGGTATCCGGCTGATGCATAACGAACAACATGATAAGGAAGAGAGGAAAACAATAAATTTCTGATTGCACCGGCAATAGTTATACGCGCCGGGACATCAACACAAATAATATTTAACAAAGGGAACTGCTGATGTTTGTTCTCCAAGGAACCGGCAGGATGCTTGGCTGTACTCATAGCGAGCATAGTAACCTGCGCGCCTTGCTCAACCAATGATTCAGCCATTGATACCACCGCCGCGCTTCCACCATCGTTTACAGGGTAAGGATAGCGATGTGTCAGCAGAAGAATTCTCATCGTTCAGCTTTTAGGTTTAAAAAAGATACGCTGAAAGTTACGGACGAAAATCATATATGCCTCCATATTGAACATGGTTGAGTCGCGTGTGGCTTTATAAGTAAGAAATACTCCGGCCGGCAATAAAATAAGGGATGGAATCCACATCCCTTCCCATGGCTGAACATACAATTCTTTAACAAACTTTTCGCCGGTAAGCGTAATAATATAATAGAGGATAAAAAACAGAACCGAGATCACTATCGGCATTCCGAAACCACCTTTACGGATAATAGCACCCATAGGCGCGCCAATAAAGAAAAAAATAAAGCAGGCAAAAGAAAGCGTAAACTTTCTATGCCATTCGATCTGGTAACGTGCCATATTTTTATAATTCCTGTCATATTCGATAGTCATAACAGCATAAGCTTCTTTGAGGCGCCGGGCCTGGTATATGGCCTGCGTAACAACCATAATGCGATCGTTGGATGGTAAGCTCTTAAAAAAAATGTCATTGTACAACGCTACGCCGGCGGTTAATTTTCCGGAATCAACCGCTGAATACTGACTTATCATATTTGTTTTGGCTACATCAAGATTACGGATGCGGCTGAAGGCGGAGTTTTTTAATTCGTTCATCTCAATATGGAGTGAGTCCTCATATAATTCAAGTTGTTTAATATTCATCATCTTATAACTGCTCCGGAAAAGATTTTCATCGGTACGGTGCAGGCCAAACCCAGACAAGTCAAGAATCAGTTCCTGCTTTTGAAACCGGTCATGTCTGAAAGGAAACGAACGGTCTTCAAGCCGCTTAGGATCTTCTTTCATTTCCAAATAGTTGTATCCATTAAGGAGTGTAATAACAAGACATGTTTCATCGGTAGTCATCTTCATTGTTCCTGAGTCGGCTACGGTAACCTTTGTATTACCATTATTATCCGTATGGTCATAAATCATAAGCCCATAAAGTTTGCCGGTTTCTTTATCTTTTTTTTTAATCCGGATGGAATAACCGTCGATGCCATTATAAAAAATTCCCTCTTTAATCTGGAAAGCTGGTTTCTGCCGTTGAATGTCATACAACAGCGACCGCATCTTGAGGTTAGCGTAAGGTATTGCATTGTTTGAGAAATAAAACGCGCCAATACTCACTAAAATATTCAGCCATATCAAGGGAGTCATTGCCCGCTGCAGCGAAATACCGGCCGACTTAATGGCGGTCAGTTCATAGTTTTCACCCAGATTGCCAAACGTCATGAGTGAAGCTAACAGGATAGCCAATGGCAAAGCCATAGGGATTAAACTTGCCGAGATATAAAAAAGCAGTTTACCAATAACAAACATATCTAGCCCTTTGCCCACCAGATCCTCGATATAACGCCACAGGAACTGCATCAGCAGCACAAATGTTGTGATAAAGAAAGTCATGATAAAAGGTCCCAGATACGACTTCAGTATGAAAAGGTGTATTCTTTTCATCTGTTTAGTTTATTGTTACTACTATGGTTTGACAGGAAAAACTCCTGCAGGATAAACAACCGCTCAACTGAATTATAACGTCTTTTTAATCTCTATTTCCTTAAAGCCCTCAATGATGTCGCCTGGTTTAATATCATTAAAATTATCAATATTCAAACCGCATTCCAATCCGCTGGTTACTTCGCGAACATCATCCTTGAAACGCTTGAGAGATCCGAGTTTTCCGGTAAAAATAACAATACCATCACGGATCAGGCGCACTTTTGAATCCCGGGTAATTTTTCCTTCACGCACCACACATCCGGCCACCGTGCCGACTTTTGTAATTTTAAACACCTCACGGACTTCGATATTGGCATTAATTTCCTCACGGATTTCGGGAGAGAGCATACCTTCCATAGCGGACTTAAGCTCATTGATTGCATCATAAATAATTGAATAGAGACGGATATCAATTTCTTCGCGCTCGGCAAGCTTTTTAGCGGCGAGTGAAGGACGCACCTGAAATCCTATCACAATTGCATTTGAAGCAGCGGCGAGCAAAATATCCGATTCACTGATTTGTCCAACAGCTTTATGAATGATATTTACCACGATCTCTTTAGTTGACAATTTAATCAGCGAGTCGCCCAATGCTTCAACCGAACCGTCCACATCACCCTTCACAATAACATTCAATTCCTTAAAATTACCGATAGCGATCCGGCGCCCGATTTCATCGAGTGTAATATGTTTGCGTGCTCTCAATCCTTGTTCACGTTGCAGTTGCATACGTTTATTGGCAATTTCACGGGCATCTTTTTCACTGCCAAGCACATTAAGCGAATCACCGGCCTGTGGGGCTCCGTCAAGACCAAGAATCAGCACCGGGGTTGCCGGCCCGACAACATCAACCCGTTGATTACGTTCATTATACATAGCTTTAACCCTGCCTGTATGAGATCCGGCAAGCAGGATATCTCCTACTTTAAGCGTTCCGGCCTGTACAAGCACTGTTGCAACATATCCCCTGCCCTTATCAAGCGACGACTCCACGACGGTTCCGATTGCCGGCTTATCGGGGTTCGCTTTAAGATCGAGTAATTCAGCTTCGAGCAATACTTTTTCCAATAACAAATCAACATTCAATCCACTTTTTGCAGAAATATCCTGCGACTGATACTTGCCGCCCCAAGCTTCAACAAGAAAATTCATTTTTGCCAGTTCTTCCTTAACCTTTTCCGGATTAGCATCGGGCTTATCAACTTTATTAATTGCAAACACGATAGGCACACCGGCTGCGCTGGCATGATTAATTGCTTCAACCGTTTGGGGTTTAACACCATCATCAGCCGCCACAACAATAATAACCAAATCTGTAATACGCGCACCACGTGCCCGCATAGCCGTAAAGGCCTCGTGGCCGGGAGTATCAAGAAAAGTGATATGCTTGCCATTTGCCAGTTGCACGCTATATGCGCCAATATGTTGCGTAATCCCTCCGGCTTCTCCGGCAACCACATTTGTATTGCGGATATAATCAAGCAGCTTGGTTTTTCCATGATCCACATGCCCCATTACAGTAACCACCGGGGGGCGTGGCTTCAATTGGTCAGGTGTATCTTCTTCCTGTTTAATGGCCTCCTGTACCTCTACAGTAGTAAATTCGACCCCAAAACCAAATTCATCAGCAACAATTTTAATTGTCTCGGCATCCAAACGCTGATTAATAGATACGAACAATCCCATATCCATGCAGGTCGAAATAATATCGGTCACTTGTACATCCATCAAACTGGCCAGTTCGTTCACCGAAATAAACTCGGTTAACTTCAATATCTTTCCTTCAATTTCCTGACGTTCTATTTCTTCCTGTTGCCGCAGGTTTACGGCTTCACGTTTTTCTTTCCGGTATTTCGATGCCTTGGTTTTGCCTTTGGCTCCCAGCTTTGACAGGGTATCACGCATTTGCTTGTCTACTGCCTCTTTGCTGATCTCTGCATGACCCGGCTTCAGCCCTTTCTTCTTTTTAGAAAATAATCCTTTTCCGTCAAACACACCGGAGACATTTTCATCCCATGCCTTACGGGAAACATCAACGCGGGTTTTGCCCTTTACGATTCGTTTTCGTTTACCTTTTCTGCTTTCGTCTGGCTCAAGTGAAGGTTTCTTTCTGTGATCATCATCAACAAGCGTTATCTTATCAAGAATCTTGGGCGGCAATAATCGTTCAACTTTCAACTCCAGATAATTATCTTCAACAATAGGTTGCTCAACTTCCGGAATAACCTCCGGATCAGGTTCAATCGGTTTAACAGGAGGAATTTTTGTTGTGAGTTTGGGCTTTTCCGTGGATTTCTTTTCCGGCCTTGTTTTCTGGTTTAGCGATGCAAGATCAACCGAACCGACAACTTTAACTTTAACCTCTGCTTTTTTTTCGATCTCCGTTGGTTCCTCTTTGGCTGGCGTTAGCTCCTTTTTTGCAGGTTTGGCGATTTTTGATTTTTTCTCAGCCGGAACAAATGAACTTTCAACGGTTTTACTCACGGTGCCATCTTTGATAACCACCTCATCAACCGTTTCCTCTTTCTCTTCCAAATGGCCGGTATTTGCCTTAATCTCTTTTTTCTGTTTCTCGTGCAAACGAGCCGATTCTTTTTTGATAGTATAGTCGGCGCTATATTCGGCCATAAGTAACTCATAGGCCTCAGCGCTTATTTTTGCATTGGGGTCTGACTCTATTTCTATACCTTTCTTATGCAGAAAATCAACAATAGTAGTTATCCCCACGTTGTATTCACGTGCGAATTTAGCAAGCCGTGTTGTCTTTTTATCAGTCATGCAAATTTTTTAAATTACGTTTCCAGCCAAAAAAATCAATTACTAAATTCTGACTTTAAAATCCTTATTACCTCGCGGATGGTTTCTTCTTCCAGGTCGGTACGCCGCACCAGATCATCCACAGACAACTCGAGAACACTCTTGGCTGTATCGCAACCGATATTCTTCAGCTCATCAATTATCCACTGATCAATCTCATCAGAGAATTCATCCAGATTAACATCTTCTTCGTCGGCCTCGTCTGATTCGCGATAAACATCAATAGTATATCCGGTAAGCTCCCCTGCCAGTTTAATATTCAATCCACCTTTCCCGATCGCCAGCGATACCTGATCGGGATTAAGAAAGATACTGGCATGTTTCCGCGATTCATCAATTTTAATGGATGTAATCTTTGCAGGACTGAGGGCGCGGGAAATCAACAAATTTGTATTATTGGTAAAATTGATAACATCAATATTTTCGTTCCGCAGTTCCCGCACGATACCATGGATACGCGATCCTTTCATCCCAACACATGCACCCACAGGATCAATCCGATCGTCATACGATTCAACCGCTACCTTAGCCCGTTCGCCGGGTATGCGCACAATCTTTTTAATAGTGATAAGTCCATCGAATATTTCAGGTACTTCACTCTCAAACAAGCGTTCAAGAAATTTAGGCGACGTACGCGACAGAATGATAGAGGGCACATTATTTTTCATTTCAACACTAAGTACTACAGCACGGATGGTATCGCCCTTGCGGTAAAAATCAGTTGGTATCTGTTCTTGCTTGGGAAGTAATAACTCATTCCCTTCGTCGTCAAGAATAAGTATTTCACGTTTCCAGATCTGATAAACATCACCTACAACAATTTCGCCAATCTTATCTTTGTATTTATTAAACACATGGCTTTTTTCCAGATCCATGATATGTGAAGTCAGTTTCTGACGGAGAGATAAAATAATACGGCGACCAAACTCTTTTAGCTTAACTTCGTCCGTTACTTCCTCGCCAACTTCGTAGTCCTTGTCAATCTTCCGTGCCTCGGTTATACTAATCTGCGTATTGGGATCGGTGAGTTGATCATCTTCAACAATCACCCTGTTACGCCAGATTTCAAAGTCACCCTTATCAATATTAATAATGATATCAAAGTTCGAATCTTCGCCATACTTTTTTTTCAGCAGGGTACGAAACGATTCTTCAATCACGCTCATCATGGTTGCACGATCAATGTTTTTGAGTTCTTTAAACTCAGCAAAAGTGTCAATCAAATTCACATTTTCCATGGCATTATCAATTTGTTCATTTTTAATTATCGTTTTATCTTATAAAATCAGTTTCGTTGTTTTTATATCAGATATGCTGATGGTATGCTGAACCTGCTCAACATATTTCTTTTTCCCGTTTTTTTTTTTCACTTCGGTATTCACAATAATACTGCCATCATTCAGTTCGGATAATTTCCCGTCAATACGCGTTCCGCTATGCAGTAAAACAGAAATCATGCGTCCTTTATTTTTCAAATACTGCGCAGGATGCCGAAGAGGCATATCCAGTCCGGGAGATGAAACATCAAGCAAATATTCATCCGAGTGTTTATCGAGCATAGGTTGCATAGTACGCGAAATATAACTGCATTGTTCTATGGTTAATCCGTCCATACTGTCTAAAAAAACCGTAATGTGATTATCCGGCAATAACAATATATCCACCAGAAATATCTCCTGTTCGCCAATAGCAGCAATTACTGCTTCAATTATTTTTTCTTTTGTCAACATAAACTTGTGAACGAAAAAAGGGGACTTTTGCCCCCTTCTTCTATTCAAACATCCCGTTTTACTGACACAAAGATAGTAAAATCTTAATACACACCTATCTTTTCCGCATTTTTTGCAAATGGATTTAAGTTAAGAAATCATGAATCTTTATCAGACACTATATTAACATATTGATATTCAATATATTAATTCAATTTCTGCATTAGAAAATACGGAACTTGCGATTTATTTTATTAACACGCGTATAGAAGAGCATATTTCAAGTGCTGTCGTAATTGTTGACAAATCACGATTTAAACTACCATCCTTACCGGAATAATGACTATGTCCTATTAATTTAAGCGGGTATTCTTTAGCTGGTGAATTAAGATCAATAGCAGCAGAATAAACCAGTGCCGGCTGACAGGACGTTTTATAATCATTATCCCCGGGATATTTATTATTATGCCAAAAGGAATTCCAATCCCACGGCTGATTGATTTCGAAAAAAATATTAAACCGCATAACCGGTGCATCAGCTCGGGTTGAAAGCAGGAAATTTCCTGCAGGAGTAGCCGCAGTATATGCATCGGCAACCGGAGTAGTTTCATCGGGAATAAATAAACCATCCTGCGCCTGAATATTTCGTTTATGCGCCCAATACGGCAGGGATGCGGGGCGGCGGATCCGACCTGGCTGCCACATTCCCTTGCTGGTATCACCATGTCCAAACACACCTTTTGCAATGGACATGGCAACATACAATGTTTGAATATATTGCCCGCTTGTATCTTCTATCCATACCGCCATAACCGGATGATTATGCTTTTTGCCTTTGATAAACTCAATCTCCAGCGATGAACCACTGCCAGAAATATTTGTAACAATTACCTGTTTCTCAGGAATAGCTGTTTGTTGCCGGCGGCCAGCAGAACAGAAAATCAGTACCAGGGCCAGAACTCCCAAACCGACTATGATGATTATTTTTTTTATCATAACAACATTTTTTTTCAAAAACGGATAAATGATTTTTTTAAGCATTATTTCACTATCATATTTTTACCCATTGACGGCTCATTGCTGATTTTTCAACTGCATCGAGCACACGCTGACACTCAACGCCATCAGTAAAATCAGGACTAAAGGGTTTATTCTCGATAATCGCCCGGATAAATAAACCGGCCTCAATAACAAATGTATCAGCATATCCCAGTCCATGACCCTGCGGCCACCATCCGCCGTGATAAGGATGTGAATCGTGGGTAACATTAATTTTCCGGAATCCGGCTTCGGATGGTTTATGGCTGTTATCATAAAAAAGCAGATAATTCTGATCTTCAAAATTCCAGTACAGAGAACCCTTTTCACCATTCACTTCAATAGCATTATGATTCTTACGTCCGGTAGCAAAACGGGTAGATTCAAAACATCCGGCGGCGCCGCCTTTAAAATTGACTAAAAACTGAGCAGTATCTTCAACCGTAACTTTTTCTTTTATTCCCCGGGCGTTTTTTCGTTCATCTATCATTTGCCTCATGTTTCCGGCGACTTCATCAAATGACAATCCGGTGATAAAGCGGGCAGCATCAACAGAGTGAGCGCTAAGGTCTCCCAGGGGTCCCGACCCGGCCAACTCCTTCCGGAAACGCCACACCATAGGGAACTCCGGATCAACAATCCAATCCTGTGCATACCGCGCATGTACATGAAAAATGCGGCCGATCCGGCCATCCGTCACCAACTGCCGCGCCAGCGCCATGGATGGTGTAAAGCGATATGAGAAACCGCAGCAATGCCGCACACCCGCCTTATTAACTGCATCAAGCATTTCATTTGCTTCGGCAAGAGTATTGGCCAATGGTTTCTCACACAAAATATGCTTGCCCTGTTTTGCTGCCTCAACAGCCATCTCCTTATGAAGGTGTCCCGGTGTGGCTATGCTAACCAGATGAATATCTTTACGCGCCACCAGTTTGCGCCAATCAGTTTCAACACTTTCCCATCCATACTTTGATGCAAAAGCAGCAAGAGAGCCATCACTGTTTGCGGCCGACACACAACCCAGTTCAATATCAACCGGTAAATCCATCCATTGCGCGGCTGAACGAAAAGCCATAGAATGGGCTATACCCATAAACTTACTCCCAATTAGTCCGATACGAAGTTTCTTTTTTCCCATTATTTATATTTATTTACAAGCATTTCTGAATTCTTCTGCCTTTGCATTTATCTCTTCATCATTTGAATCAATGTTGATGCCCCAGGCCGATCCGAGTCCTGCATCAACCACTCCTACGCTGATATTAATAGTACGTGAAAGGATATCATCAGTTACAGGATATGCGCCCGGAGAATGCGGTAATCCCCGCTCTTTAAGGTAATTCAGCACATGCTCCATATTGGCGTAAACATGCCATCCGCTCTGATCTACCGTTTTTGTTCCCAGTTTAGAAGCAACAATCTGTGCCTTCTCCTTACGGTCAAAAATAACAGAACACAGAGTGCCGCATTCTCCCGTTTCATCGTTAATCATACGAAAATGAAAAGGCCCGCATCCGGCAATGGCCTTTTTCAGTTTTACTTTTTTCTCCCGGAGCGTAGATGTAATCCGATCAATCTTTCGTAACTGAGCCAAAGCCACAGCGCCGGTAAGTTCATTAACACGGAAGTTCAACCCCAGAATGCTGCGTTTACCCACTTCAAGCCCCGCACGTAATGGCTTATGCCCCTGGTCATGCAAGCCAAATGCACGCTGATATAGCTCCTCGTCGGAAGTAATTATCAATCCGCCATCACCAGCCGTAATGGTTTTATACACATTCAGTGAGAATGCACCCATCTGGCCGAATGTTCCCAGCTTCTTTCCTTTATAAACCGCTCCTCCTGCCTGACAGGCATCTTCCAATACAAGCAGATTATGTTTTTTTGCAATCGGCATAATCGCATCCATATTGCAAGGATTCCCCAACATGTGTACCGGTATGATGGCTTTAGTCCGCGGAGTAATGCGGTGTTCAATATCAGCCGGATTAAGCGTGAGCGATTCATCAATCTCGGCCAGCACAGGTATACAACCGGCAAAAATGCAGGACGTATAAGTAGCAACAAATGTATAGGCAGGGACAATTACTTCGTCGCCCGGTTTTAGTCCCATTGCAATCAGTGAAATAAGAATTGAACCGGTACCTGAACTGGTTGCAAGGGCGTAGGGAACTCCGCAATATGCGGCATACTCTTTTTCGAGAGTATAAACTTTTTTTGTAAATGATGGATCGGACAGATCACCGTAACGTGACAGGTAGCCCGTTTTCATTACATCCATAATTTGCTCCATCTCTTCTTTTCCTATCCAATATGATCCTGGTCCCGGCATAATTTTGATTTTTTAGTTAATAATTTCAGGTAAATATATTATTTTTCTGTTCTACTCCGAAAATAAACAGATAGTATAGCTGCATAACAAATAAATAAAGACATTAATCCGGCATGAAGCCCAAACACATCACCAATACGGCCAACCATGAAAGCGCCAAAAGCGCCGCCTAAACTTGCACCAAAGATTAAACCTGATAACGATCCATGATTTTTCGATACGGAGTTCATAGCCATAGCCGTCATTAATGGCCACATTACCGAATGGGATAAACCAATCAATGGAAAACCGGCGATGGCCAAACTACGGTTACCAAAAACAGTGATTAACAATGAGACGAAAGCCATCAGGGTAAAAATCAGCAGAACAGTTTTACTGCTGAAAAAACGCAGCAAAAGCATTCCGCCAACGCAACCGGCAGCTAATAAAAACCAGTACCAGGATAGAACAAATGCGCCTGTAGTGGCGGGATTAACCTCATGGTAAATAAACAAAAACTGAGTGAGCCAGTTCGAGACACCCTGTTCGCATGCAACGTATGCAAAAAGAACAAAGAAAAATGAAACCACATATTTATTTGCAATCAATTCCCTGAATGTTTTCAGATTTCCGGTTTTCTCATCTTCTTTAAGGACAACAGAAGGAAAGCGGATGAACAGGATCACGATTAAAGTAACCGTAAACAATAAAAAAAACACCCAATAAACCGAAGACCAGCCGGCAGCTCCGGTTCTGATCCATCCGATTATTTTATTCCAGAGTCCGTTCTCCCGGGCCGAAAGAACAACAATTGCGGCATACAGGTAAGGACTGGCAAAAGCGCCGATACCATATAAAAACTGATTAAAGGTTGAATGAAAAGCCAACTTTTGGGAGCCGCATGCCTCTCTGAGCAGCGGGAAAACCGTAACCTGAGCAACCGTCAGGCAGGAACCGATAATAAATAACGAGATGACACACGTATAATAATGTTGAAAAAAAGCGAAAATAAATATTCCGGCAAGGCCCACCATATAAGCAGTTGCCAGCACCCTCTTGTAAGAATACCGCTCAATCATTAATCCTGCGGGGATAGCCAGAACACCAAAAGACACATAATAAGAAAGCGGCAGCACCGAAGCAGCAGTATAGCTAAGGTTAAATGTTTTGATAATTTCCGGAATCAATGCGCCAATGATAGACACCATCAATCCGGCCTGAAAAAAGACGATATTGACAAGGAGAATAATGATTGTCCTGTTATACACACTGGCCTGATTTCCGTGATTGTTCATCTGGTTAAAATTCAAAGATTACACCAATGGATGAAAGC
>CAZRNJ010000037.1:0-14839 GCA_964601385.1 uncultured Bacteroidales bacterium
GTAATATCCATGGTAATAACCGCTCCAATATGGATTATAATAACCATAATGATATCCATAATATGGCCCATAAAAATACGGATCAACTAACCATGAGCCATAATAACCAAACCCACACGACCAATGATCATAATACCACGGACTCCATCCAACGCCAACATACCAGCCCGATCGCCAGCTATATCCCCAGTGCCAGCTCGGGTACACATAATACGGATCATAATACGAAATACCCCAATACGGATGATAAAACCTACGGATAGCAGTAGTATAATAATAATCATCATCAGTATCGTAATAATAATTATTGGTTACATAAGTATTCCCGTCATTCGAATAGGTCTCTGAATTTGAATAAACCGGCTCATCACCGCTGTTATCATTGCCCTGACTCCCTGATTCGGATTTGCGTGAATAATAATCAGCCGTTTTACCGCTCTGGTATTCAGAAACCGAAGACGATTTATACTCATCTGGCGAGGTATTACCATTCTCTAATTGCTGCCTGTACCGCATGTAATCAGTCACTTTTTCGTCTTCTCCGGCTGGCCGGCTTTCAGAAGAAACCGCCTGGGTGCCACTTCCTGTTTCGCTGGTTACCGGTATATCAGCCGTTTTGGGCTGCTTCACCGTCTTTTTCGAACTGCCA
The DNA here is from genome assembly GCA_964601385.1 of uncultured Bacteroidales bacterium. GTDB lineage: Bacteria > Bacteroidota > Bacteroidia > Bacteroidales > JBBRXJ01 > CAZRNJ01. Next base: position 650 of record CAZRNJ010000037.1, read on the forward strand.
TACGTATAATCATAATCCTGTGTGGCAAAATAACTGTTCGAGCAACTGCTGATCATCAGCGCTGCAAGTACTGTTAGGTTAACAAGCGTTTTCATAATGGTAAGTTTTAAGTTTACTGACTTTAAACGGTTTATATATAGGGTTTGTTGCATTGCGACCGCTTTGTTTATTATATGTATCATTTTATTTTTCATATTTGCATTTCGTTTCCAAAGTTAATGATTAGACAGGATATAATATAAAAAGTTTAACTCGTATGGCAGATTTTTTAACCTCACGTGACGAAAATTATTCTCAATGGTATAACGATTTGGTAATCAGGGCAGGACTAGCTGAAAATTCGGCTGTCCGGGGCTGTATGGTCATTAAACCCTATGGTTACGCTATATGGGAAATGATGCGTGATGTGCTTGATAAAATGTTTAAGGAGACAGGACATGTGAATGCCTATTTTCCATTGTTTATTCCCAAATCGTTTCTTAGTCGCGAAGCGAGCCATGTAGAGGGCTTTGCCAAAGAATGTGCCGTTGTTACTCATTACCGGCTGAAAACCGATGAAACGGGCAAGAATATTATTGTTGATAAGGATGCTAAACTCGAAGAAGAACTGATTGTGAGGCCTACTTCCGAAACGATTATCTGGAGCACCTATAAAAACTGGATACAGTCGTACCGCGACCTGCCCCTGCTTATTAACCAGTGGGCCAATGTAGTGCGGTGGGAAATGCGCACCCGTCTGTTTTTACGGACAACCGAATTTCTCTGGCAGGAAGGGCATACCGCCCATGCTACATCAGATGAGGCAATTGAAGAGGCCAGGAAGATGATCAATGTTTATGCCCGCTTTGCCGAAGAATGGATGAGCATTCCTGTAGTTATGGGAACTAAAACTGCCAGCGAACGCTTTGCCGGCGCTATTGACACCTATTCAATCGAAGCGCTGATGCAGGACGGAAAAGCGTTGCAATCGGGCACATCGCATTTCCTTGGACAAAATTTTGCTAAAGCATTTGATGTACAATTCACCGATAAAAACGGAAAACTTGATTATGTATGGGCAACATCATGGGGTGTTTCAACCCGGCTGATGGGCGCGCTTATTATGGCACATTCCGACAATAACGGGCTGGTTCTGCCGCCGCGTCTGGCTCCTTTACAGGTCGTCATTATCCCGATCTACAAAAACAGCGACCAACTGGCGCTCATTGCACCCATAGCCGAGTCCATTGTTAAAAATCTTGCGGCTAAATCCATCACGGCCAAATTTGACAGTGACGACACCAATAAACCCGGATGGAAATTTGCCGAATATGAGCTAAAAGGAATACCTGTGCGTATTGCCATTGGCCCCAGGGATATCGAAAACAATACGGTTGAGATCGCCCGCAGAGACACACTCGAAAAAAAGACCGTCAGTATTGTTGATATCGAACAAACCATCGCAACGTTGCTCGATGATATCCAAAAGAATATCTTCAAAAAAGCATTGGCCTTCCGCGAACAAAATACCACTCCGGTTGATTCGTACGACGAATTCAAAAAAGTATTAAACGAAAAAGGCGGCTTCATCGCTGCACACTGGGATGGCACAGCCGAAACAGAAGAAAAAATAAAAACGGAAACCAAAGCCACTATACGCTGCATCCCTTTTGATGCAAAGCCCGAGCAAGGCAAATGCATAATCAGCGGAAAACCATCGGAACGGCGTGTCTTGTTTGCCCTGGCCTATTAATCAGTTTTTTTCCTGATCATCATTAAGCCGTCACGCACAGGAATAATAGTTGTTTCGACACGCGGGTCTGATTTTGCTTTCCTGCAAAATTCAACAATCCCTGCTGTCTCTTCATCAGTAACCGGTTCCAGTACCTTGCCATCCCAAAACACATTATCGGCAAGCAACACACCACCCGGAGTTAGTTTTTCTATCAGCATGTCGTAATATAAGGGATAATTCTCTTTATCTGCATCCAGAAAAATCAATTCAAAGCAATCTTCCAAATCCGGAATGATTCGCTTTGCATCCCCGGTATGCATAATTATTTTCTTTTCAACACCTGCCTTCACAAAAAATGACCAGGCAAATTCTTTTATTTCATCATTATTATCAATCGTATGCAGGAGGCCGCCTTCAGCCAATCCTTCGGCAAGGCAAATGGCTGAATAACCCGAAAAAGTACCAACTTCCAGAATACGTGAAGCATGGACTATTTTACTGATAAACCGAAGCATCACACCCTGTGCGTGTCCCGAGAGCATACGTGGATTCAATAATTTCAGATGAGTTTGGCGGTTGAGTTCTGCAAGCACAGGACTCTCATCATCAATGTGACAAAGGATAAAATCTTCAATTTTCTGATTCGTGTATAACATCAGTGATAGATTAAGGTGGATAAATTATCTATTGCAAGGATATCTGCAGCTACCTTACAAATATCTGCAGGACCTATTTTATCAATTCTTGCAAAAATATCTTCTAACGAGAAATACCGGTTAAAAAATATTAAATTTCTTGCTGCGGCAGACATCCGGCCTTCTCTGTTTTCAAATCCGATAGCAATCTGGCCCTTTAACTGTTCCTTTGCTTTATCCAGCATACGCCCCGACAAAGAGCCCAAAATAATAGCATTGAATTCTTCCTTTACCATACGGATACACCGGTCAATATTCTTCTTGTCAGTACCGAAATACACAGTAACCAGACCGGCATTGGAAAAAGCAGAATAATTCGCATCAATTGTATAACACAAACCATACCGCTCACGAAGAATCATGTTCAGGCGGGAATTCATGGCCGGACCTCCCAGAATATTCATTAACAAATGTAACACATGACGATCTGGGTGATAATAAGAGTATGCTTTAGACCCCAAAATTACATGCGCCTGATTCGTATTTTTCTTCCGCGTCACAAAAAAACTTTTTGAACGAAAATTTTCTTTTTTCTTTATAGCAGATGATTTAAACGTGGCTGCACCAAAATACCGGCAATGTAATTCGTTTAACTCCCCAGGATCTATCGGACCAACCGATGATAGAACAGGCGGTTGATTATAGTAATTACGATTAACAAACGACACCAGACAATTACGATTCATTTCCTTAACCGATTTTTCGGAACCAAGAACACTGTGGCCTAATGCCGAACGGCCAAAAAGCAATTCTTCGAAATCATCAAAAATATGCTCGTCTGGATTATCGCGGTAATAATTAATTTCGTCTAACACAATGGACTTTTCCTTCATCACTTCATTATCGGGAAAACTGCTGTTGAAAAAAACGTCACTCAAAACATCAAAGGCCCGCTCAACATATTTTTTAAGAAAAGCGGTATGAATAAAGGTATACTCCTTTGTTGTATAAGCATTAATATCTGCGCCAACCGATTCGAGACAATCAATAATCTGACGGTAGGTTCTTTTGGCAGTACCCTTAAACAGCATATGCTCGGCAAGATGCGCCAAACCATGTTCAGCCGCTTTTTCGTTACATGAACCAACCTTAATAATTAATCCCAGATAAACCACCTCGCCGGCAAATGGCTGATGGATAAGCCGCATCCCGTTAGCCAATTCGTTTATGCTATACATAACTGTAAAGATGGAAAAAAAAAGCTTGCATCAGTCATTAATTTATACTTTTACATTATATGGCATTTTACTGTTTAAAACAGCAAGTAATAATTAATAGTACAATAGCATGATCAGTGCAGCGGCAGGAAATTTGACGATAAAGCAATTCCGTCAGTGGAGTAAAACAAAAGATATACTGCACTTCGTCACAACACGCAGTGGCGGCGTAAGCAAGGGATCATTCTCATCGCTTAATTTCGGAAGTTCACAGGGTGATGATATAGAGAATGTCGAGACCAATTTTTCGATACTGGCCGGCTCTCTGATTTTACCGCGAGAGATGATTATTCTAACCACACAGGTGCATGGAAATAACATTGTAAGTATTCCTTCTGTTGAAGCGGCACACCGGCTGGTCTCAACACCGTGCCTTGCCGATGGACTCATTACGGCTGTGCCCGGTATATGTATTGCTGTTAAATGCGCTGATTGCACGGCTGTACTTTTTTATGATCCCGCCCGGCGTATCATTGCCGTTGCCCATGCGGGCTGGCGTGGTACTACATTAAAAATTGCCGCACATACTATCCGCCGGATGGTACAGGAATTCGGTTGTTCACCTGCAGATATCATGGCCGGTATTGGTCCCTCCATCGGGCCTGAAAACTTTGAAGTAGGAAAAGAAGTAACACAACAATTTACCGCGACTTTTCCTGATCAGTATAAAAAAATTATCCGTATAGCCGGTAATAAGCAATATATCAATCTGTGGGAAGCCAACCGGTTGCAACTTATTACTGAAGGCGTATTACCGCATAACATCGAATGCGCCGGAATATGCACCGTATCGCATCACTCCGAATTTTTCTCCCATCGAGCATCCGGCGGAATCACCGGTCGGTTTATGGCCGGTATAATGCTGAAGGAATAAACCCATCAATGTTCAATTGCGATGTTACAGTAATGATTCTATTTATTCAATCAGCAAAAATGTGCTACGAAAATGCAATTAATTGCTATTTTTACCGCTAACAGCCAATAACGGATAACATTAATTAAAAATAAAATAAACATTCATAACAATCAGATATTATGATAAAAAGAACATTGATTTTCCTCTCTGTTTGTTCACTTTTTTCCTGTACATCAAATCATCGCAGCGTTGATATTTGTATCTATGGAGGCACCTCAGCGGGCGTAGTGGCCGGGGTATCGGCATCGCGATTAGGAAAAAAAACCATCATCATAGAGCCAACGGCGCACCTTGGCGGACTAAGTTCGAGCGGTCTCGGATCAACCGATATCGGCAATAAACACGCTGTAACAGGCATTGCCCGTGATTTTTACCGCCGCATGGGAAAATATTATGGAATTTTTGAAGCATGGACATTCGAGCCATCGGTGGCCGAAAAAACCTTTGAACAATACATCAACGAATCAAACGTAAAAGTCCTGCGGCATTACCGACTTGTTTCAGTTGAGAAGTCAGACAACGTCATCCGGCAGATAACCGTTGAGAGGCCGCTGAAAAACGGGAAAACCAAAATAATCACTATTCAGGCAAAGATGTTTATTGACTGCTCGTATGAAGGCGACCTGATGGCCGGGGCAGGCGTTGAATACACGGTGGGCCGCGAACCCAATAGCCAGTACAACGAAACGATCAACGGCTTTCAGATCATGGACGGCCATCAATTCCCCGACAGCATCAGCCCATATAAAGCCGCAGGTGACAGTACATCCGGACTGCTCTGGGGTATCGGCGATGGCCCGGCTGTTGCTGCCGGAACAGGTGATAAACGGGTGCAGGCCTACAACTACCGCTTATGCTGGACAAATGATTCTGCAAACCGGATACCCTTTTCAGCCACCAAACCGGCAAACTACGACCCCGACCATTACGAACTATTGCTGCGCGTTATGCTTCGCAATGCTGCTGATACTGCAATAAAAAAACATGATGTGCATAAATATTTTATCGTTGTGCCGATGCCCAATAGCAAGACAGATGTAAACAACAGAGGTCCTTTCTCAACCGATTTTATCGGCATGAATTATAGCTATCCTGAAGCCGGATATTCCGAACGCGACAGTATTGCAAAGGCACATACCGATTATATCAAAGGGCTCTGCTATTTCATCAGTACCGATCCGCGGGTGCCGGCCAGTGTTCAGGAGTCAATGAACGAATACGGGTGGGCCAAAGACGAATTTACCGATAACGATCATTTTCCGCATCAGCTTTATGTCCGCGAGGCGCGCCGCATGATTGGTGAATACGTAATGACCGAACATAACTGTGTTGGCGACAGCATGGTGGCTGATGCCGTGGGTCTTGCGGCTTATACCATGGATTCACACAACTGCCAGCGGCTGGTCATCAATGGTATGGTAAAAAATGAAGGTAATGTTGAAGTCGGCCAGTTCCCTCCCTATCCAATCTCATACCGTTCGCTGACACCCAAACGGAGTCAGTGTACAAACCTTTTAGTGCCGGTTTGCCTTTCGGCCAGCCACATCGCTTATGGCTCGATACGTATGGAGCCGGTATATATGGTGCTGGCACAGGTATCGGCTATAGCGGCATCTTTAGCAATTGATAATAACATCATGGTGCAACAGGTAGATGTTGCAAAATTAATGAGCATCATGAACAATAATCCTTTACTGAACGGCACACTGCCCGATATCGTTGCCGACAATGCCGATTCAACGCTTGTTGATACAACAGGGCCCTGGCAAACAGCCAGCCGGTTCATGCATCAGTACAAACATAACTATTTCTGGATTCAGCCATCGGATACAAATTATCATATTGTTTTTAACATTCCGGTTACAGCTACTGCCAAATATATGCTCTATTATTATCTTCCGCATGTCAGCAAAAAAATAACGTTCGCATCATCGGTTACCGTCTCTGTAACTACCTCTGCTAAAGAATATAAAACGCGCTTAACATTGCAGCGGTCAGACGAAAACTGGAATGCCATCACCGGATGTTCTCTGAAACAAGGAGAAACCATACAAATAAAAATTCACCCGTTATCAACAGATAGCGCAATCTTTGCCGATTGTATATTATTAGTTCCCCAATCGAGATAATACATAACCACGGATATATGAAAAATCAATTATTAATCATTGCTATTGCCGGCTTAATAATGGTTGGCTGCAGCAAGCACACAACCGATTACGATATTATTATTTACAGTGGCAATGCATCCGGTGTGATTGCCGGCTATTCGGCCCAACTGATAGGAAAAAAAGTTTTAATTGTTGAGCCGCGCATCCATCTGGGCGGCATGACCACCGGAGGACTGGGCGCTACAGATATCGGCAATAAATATGCAGTAACAGGTATTGCCCGCAATTTTTACCGGCGGCTGGGCAACTATTACAACAAACTTGAACAATGGGAATTTGAACCGCATGTAGCCGAAAAAATAATGAACGATTACATTCGTGAAGCCAATGTTGAAGTATTATACAAACACCGCCTGGTTTCGGTGGAAAAGAAAAACGGATGGATCCGTTCTATTACCGTTGAGAACAGCGAACAGCCGGGCAGCTCGTCATATCGTACACTGACGGCAAAAATGTTTATTGACTGCAGTTACGAAGGCGATCTGATGGCTAAGGCCGGGGTATCATACACCATTGGCCGGGAAGACAACAAAGAGTATAACGAAACACTCAATGGCGTTCAGTTGCGCGATAAACATCAGTTCGAAGATTCAATCAACCCGTATATCGTTCCGGGCGACTCATCGAGCGGCTTGTGCTGGGGTATCAGCAGCGACACACTCGAAGCAAACGGCACCGGCGACAAACGCGTTCAGGCCTATAATTACCGGTTGTGTCTTACCAACGACACTGCAAACATGATCCCTATCAGCCGTCCGGCAAACTATGATTCAACACGCTACGAATTACTGCGCCGGGTAATTAAGGCAAAAGATGACAAGGGATGGAAACAACCTCTCGGCTCCTACTATCTGCGCATCGTTCAAATGCCTGAATTGAAAACTGACATCAATAATAAAGGCCCGTTCTCAACCGATATGATCGGAATGAATTATAACTATCCGGAGGCCAATTATGAAATACGCGCCCAAATAGAAAAAGAGCATGAGAATTATATCCGCGGATTACTCTACTTTCTTGGCCATGATCCAGCATTGCCCGAAGGAGTAAAAAAACAAATGCTGGAGTGGGGATGGGCAAAAGATGAATTCACCGATAATAACTATTTTCCCTTCCAGATGTATGTCCGCGAGGCGCGCCGCATGATTGGTGCACATGTAATGACTGAACATCACTGCACCGGAAAAGAAGTAGTTGATGATGGAGTAGGAATGGCTGCCTATACCATGGACTCACACAACTGCCGCCGGCTGGTGGTCAATGGAAAAGTACAAAACGAAGGCGATGTACAGGTGGGCGGATTCCCTCCCTACCCCGTCTCATACCGATGCCTTACACCGGTTAAAAAAGAATGTAAAAACCTGCTTGTGCCGGTGTGCCTCTCTGCTACCCACATAGCGTATGGTTCTATACGCATGGAACCCGTATTTATGGTTCTGGCACAAAGCGCTGCCATGGCTGCTTCTATGGCTATTGATGCCGGTAAACCGGTGCAAAAAATCAATATCAGAAAGTTACAACAATGGCTAACCAATGATCCATTGCTTAATGGCACACCCCCCGAAATCATGATTGATAATGAGGACACCATAAAAGTAAGTTACAGTGGCTACTGGAAGATCAATAAAAAAATGGGACAGAACAAAAAGGACTGCCTGGTATCCGACTCCCTGACCGGTCAGCAACGACGGGTAAAATTTATCACCGGACAACCCGTCAACGGCACCTACGATGCCTATTTCTATTGTCCTGCCATCAGTTGGGAGAATCCTAAAAACCCGATCCCTGCTTCTGTGCCATTAATTATCAGCAGCAAAGGCAATAGCCAGGTAATAATGATTGACTATTCACAACATCAACGCGACTGGTTTCCACTTGGCCGCCTGGAACTTAATGAATCGAGCACGTTTGAATTGGTGGCCGATACAGTACACGGTATAATTACTGCTGATGCATTATTATTAATCCCCATAACCGAATAACATCTATTTTATGAAAAACACCGTTTTAATCCCTCTCGTTATCTTTATAAATTTCATTGTAACATTTAGCCAACCAAAACAGATCATTTTCATGCCCGGTGATACCATGTGGGTATACCCGACCGATAACCATGGAGAAATCACCTGGTACAGTACTTATGACGTCATATCGCAAGGCAATGGTGCTTTTTCCGACAGTAATGGATATGCAAACACCAAGGCCGTTGTGGCTACTTTCGGTCCCGGTAGTTATCCTGCCTATATTTGCGATACGCTTGCCGGCTATGGTTATACCGACTGGTACCTGCCCTCGCGTGATGAATTAAATTTCTTGTATGATAACCAAACCACACTGGCTTGCTTCTCACAAAGCACTTACTGGTCGAGTACAATAGATAATATTTACCAGGCATATATGCAATTTTTCCCTGTCGCTGGTAAATATGCGGTCATGAAAAATGAAACGCATTCTGTACATTGTATCCGCCGGCCACAGATGCTTAAAGACCTCATGGTGAGGGCACGGGTATTCAGGCAATTCTATACTTCGGCCAAAGGGGAAATTGATGTGTCGGTGTATAACGGATCCGGATTCTTCACTTACCAATGGTCGAATGGTGCAACCTCGCAGGATATCAGCAACCTTAATGACGGCAGCTATTCGCTTACGGTTACCGACACACAGACCGCGAAAAAATATAACAACACTTACCTTATCAATACATCAACGCCTGTAGCAGGTCTGTTATTTTATAATGACGACACCCTTATGGTTAACCCAAATTATACCTGGGCGCAATGGGGACCCTACGGTACAGATATCACGGCCGGCAATGGCGCCTCCAGTACTACCGACGGTATAGCAAACACCAGTGCCATAGTTTCACAGTTAGGCACCGGCTGTACTGCATACATCTGTGATACAATGACCGCTTATGGCAACACCGACTGGTATCTGCCGGCCATTGATGAATTGCAGGCCATCTACAATAACCGTAATGCACTGAATGTTTACCAATGGAAGCGCTACTGGTCAAGTACCGAGTATAACAGTTGGCTGGCCAAACGGCTTGAATTTATGGACGGTACAACAGATAATGGAGTGAAAGACAGCTACGAAGTAGTGCGGTGTATAACAAACTACAAAAAACTCACCAGCGATATACTAAACAACAGTTCGGATAATGATTTGTTATTATTCCCCAATCCGGCTTCATCCTATATTGAAATCATTACAAGTAAACCTGTCATTTCTGTTTCCCTGCTGAACAGCAACGGCCAACCCATCCAAACCATCCGCAACAACAATCAGGTAATGCTTAACGGTATTCCGGCAGGGATCTATATAATGCTGATCGAAACGGATAATTATCCTGTTGTACGCAAGTTTGTTGTGCAGTAAAAAAAACTGCAACTGTTTTTATTACTTTTACACCGCAATAACCATTGGGTGTGAAAGAACGAACGAATAAAAAGGTTGCCTTCTGTACATTTGGCTGCAAACTGAATTATGCCGAAAGTTCATCACTGGCAGCCGATTTGCGTGAGAATGGGTATTTATCAGTTAATCCGGCAGAGGATGCAGAAATAGTTGTTATCAATACCTGCGCAGTTACAGCCCGTGCCGAAAAAAAATGCAAACAGGCCATTCATCGCATCCATAAAACAAATCCCGGAGCAACGATTATAGTCACCGGTTGCTCCGCGCAGTTAAACCACACGGGCTATAGTTCTCTGCCGGGGGTTAAACTGGTATTGGGCGTTGAAGATAAATACGGAATTATCAACGCGCTCGAATCATTACCGTCGGAAAATAAAACATTGTGCAATATTCATCCGGTGGGAAAAAATGAAAAATTTATAATTGCTCATTCATTGGGAGAACGCACCCGCTCATTTTTAAAGATACAGGATGGTTGCGACTACCACTGTAACTATTGCACCATACCACTGGCCCGCGGGAGCAGCCGCAGTGCAACTATCCGGCAAACAATGGAACAGATTAACCGTATTGCCGGAAAAGGAGTCAGGGAGATCATTCTTACCGGTGTCAATATCGGTGATTTTGGTCGCCGTCATAACGAATCGCTCACCGCGCTGATCGGGGAGATCATCCGCTCTGCCCAGCAAGATATCCGATACAGGCTATCGTCCATCGAACCCGACCTGCTGACCACAGAGATGATTGATGCAATAGCCGGATCAGACGTCTTTGCGCGGCATTTTCATATCCCTCTGCAGTCGGCATGTAACAACACACTGAAAGCAATGGGAAGACGCTACAATATAGAATTATTCCGCATACTGACAGATTCCATTCTAAATAAAATGCCACAATGCTGTATCGGTATTGATATCATTACCGGTTTCCCGGGCGAAACAGATGAGGATTTTGAAACGACTTATTCATTTATTCAGACGCTCGGCATTGGTTATATGCATGTATTCCCGTTCTCACCGCGTCCCGGCACTAACGCTTGGACAATGAAGAATACGGTTAACTCCGAAAAAAAAGAACAACGCAGCCGCTTACTGTTAGACCTGTCTGAAAAAAAGCGAAATGAGTTTTATATGAAGAACATGAATCGTCATGAAACAGTAATTGTTGAATCAAAACACAAAGATGGCATGCTAACGGGTTATACCGGCAATTATATCAAGGTTGCAATACCTTACAAGAAAGAACTGATAGGACAAATAGTTGATGTGCATCTTGCCGGAGTTAATCAAAAAGGAATGATGATTGGAAACCAGATAAAAATAAAAAGATGAACTTCAAACAGATTTGCGAATCAGCCCTTCCCATTATACAGGAAACCGGCTCATTTATTGAACAGGAAAAAAATAAAATCTCACGATCAGACATCGAAGATAAAGGTACACACAACTTTGTGACGTATGTTGATAAACAAGCGGAACAGATGCTGGTGAAAGGTTTATCGGCGCTGCTGCCCGAGGCCGGTTTTATCACCGAGGAGGAAACCGTTCATCAGGATAAAAGGGTATACCGTTGGGTGATTGATCCACTTGACGGCACCACAAACTTTATTCATAAATGTCCTCCCTTTGCTGTCAGTGTTGCATTGATGGAAGGCGAAAAAACAGTGGCCGGAATAGTATACGAGATCTGCCTGAAAGAATGTTTCTATAGCTGGAAAAACGGACCTGCTCTGCTGAATGGAAGCGAGATACGGGTATCCAAAACATCACAACTCCGGAACACATTTATTGCAACCGGATTCCCTTATTATGCCTTCGACCGGCTGGAACCTTTTATGAAAACTCTTGAATTTTTCTTCCGCTATTCACCCGGTGTCCGACGGCTGGGCTCCGCAGCCACCGATCTGGCTTATGTCGCCTGTGGACGCTTCGATGCTTTTTACGAGTATAACCTCAACCCATGGGATGTGGCAGCCGGCGCATTTATTGTTGAACAGGCCGGTGGACGGGCGTCTGACTTCAGTGCCGGAGAAAATTATATCTTTGGTAAAGAAATAATTGCAACCAATGGATTTGTTCACGACGAATTTCTTCAGGCCGTAAAACAATTCATGGTTAGCTAAACGTGCTGAGTATGCTGAAATGGTTTGGCTTTTATATCGGCTATTTTTTTATCCTGCTGCTATCATGGCTGCCTTTCGCGGTATTATACCTGATCTCGGACGCGCTGGCATTTATCCTCTATTACCTCATTCCCTACCGGAAAGCGCTGGTAATGAAAAACCTCGCCAATGCTTTTCCTGAGAAAACGACTCATGAACGTAAACAGATCGCATGGCGCTTTTACCGGCACTTTTCTGATGTGCTGGTTGAAACCATCAAGCTGGTATCTATTTCATCCGACGGACTGTCAAAGAGAATCGAATTTATCGGCTTCGAAGTCATGGAAGATCTTTACAAAAAGGACAAAAGTGTTGCAGCCGTTTTAGGTCATTACGGAAACTGGGAATGGACATGTATTCTGCCGCTCCGGCTGAAACATCATCCGCTGACTATCTACAAACCGCTGCGCAATCAATATTTCAATCGTTTTATGATCGGGCTGCGTTCCAAATTTGGCATTGAACCCGTTCCCATGAAACAGATATACAAAACACTTGTACAGTATAAAAATAAAAATATCATCACAGCCACCGGTTTCATTGCCGACCAGCGCCCTGTGCGGGATACTATACAACATTGGACAACTTTTCTGAACCAGCAGACCGGAGTATTTACGGGAATAGAAAAGATTGCCGGCCGGATGGATATGGCTGTGGTGTATTTCAGGATGGATAAAATAAACCGCGGCAGATACCGTATCGAACCGGTGTTACTGTTTGAAAATGTATCGGGCATAGAACCAACGGCTATAACCGAGACACATCTTCGTTACCTTGAATCCATCATCCGTGCAAAACCCGAATACTGGCTTTGGTCGCACCGGCGATGGAAACATCCTAAACCAACTACTCATGAGTAAAATTGCCGTAGTGATATTAAACTGGAATGGGCGGGCATTCCTCGAACAATTTCTTCCATCTGTCGTTCAATATTCATCAATCCCGGACGTTTCGGTGGTAGTGGCCGACAACGGAAGCAGCGATGATTCGTTGGAATTTATCCGTTCATCTTTTTCCTCTGTGCGGATTATTGCACTGGATAAAAATTACGGATTTGCCGGTGGCTACAACAAAGCCCTGCAACAGTTGGATGAAGAATATTTCATCCTCCTCAACTCCGATGTTGAGGTAACAGCCGGATGGATTGAGCCCATGCTGCGGATGATGGAGCAAGACCGGCTGATAGCTGCCATGATGCCTAAAATACTTTCACATCAGAAAAAAACTCATTTTGAGTATGCCGGGGCAGCGGGCGGCTTCATTGACCGATATGGTTATCCGTTTTGCCGCGGCCGCATACTTCAGACGATCGAAGACGACCATAACCAATACAATGAACCGATGGAAGTTTTCTGGGCTTCGGGCGCCTGCATGTTTGTCCGTGCCGCTTCATTCCGGCTGGCGGGCGGTTTCGATGAATCATTCTTTGCGCACATGGAAGAAATTGACCTGTGCTGGCGAATGAAAAACCTGGGCATGAAAATCTTTGTCTGCCCCGCATCTGTCATTTATCATGCCGGTGGCGGAACACTTGAATACAAAAATCCACATAAGCTATATCTGAATTTCCGCAACTCGTTAGCCACTTTATATAAAAATACTCATCCGGGCGCTTTGTTTTCTACGCTGATCATCCGTATATTGTTAGACAAACTGGCCGTTTTACGATTTCTATTACAGTTCGATTTCGCTTCAGCCGGCGCTGTAATCCGTGGCTACTCCTCATTCTTCTGTTCATTGAAAAAACTTAATAAACAGCGCAAAGCACAAAAAATTAGCGCCCGGCATCATGGACAAATGAACAACAGTATTATCCTTCAGTACTATTTCAGAAACCGGAAACGGTACTCTGAATTATCCCCTATTTTTTAAGCGCAAGCGACGCCAATTTAT
>CAZRNJ010000038.1:0-14641 GCA_964601385.1 uncultured Bacteroidales bacterium
AATCTCTAATGACGGTCATTAGAGATTTTATTCCTATTGACAGATTTGGGTTAAACCTTTCAGCCGGCACATACTATTTAACTGTTGCCGATAACCGGGGATGTACTAAAACAGGCGGATGTTTCCTGATTAGTGAACCGGATCCGGTAGATATCAGCGGGACCATCCATAGTGTTAAATGTAATGGCGGCAACGATGGTTTCTTTTTGCTCACAGTATCCGGGAGCAATTTCCCTTACACATACTTCTGGAATACAGCCGAAACCACCAGAGATATTTATAATCTTCCATTCGGCAGCTATTTTGTTACGATCACCGACCGGAATGACTGTAAATTCAGCTATCCTTTTACAATCAACCAGCCCGATGGTTTTGATATTGCTGATACAGTAAACAAAATCCGGTGCTTCGGCGACCATAACGGAAGTATTTATCTAACAGTAACCGGCAGTACAGGGCCATATAAATTTATCTGGACGATTGGAAATACAACACCAGGAATAAGCGGACTCGGCGCTGGCACTTATAGCGTAAGTGTAACCGATAATAATAATTGTCAAAAAATAAGACAATACATTATTCCTTCGCCCCGGCCTATTATCATATCTTATGAGACAGTTACGGTATGTGATAGCATGGATGGTGAACTCCGAATTTATGCATCGGGCGGCACAGGAGATATTGCCTTTCACTGGCATACCGGCGAAACAATCAGCCACCTGTTTGACCTGAAACCCGGATTATACAGTGTAACCACTACGGATTCGGCCGGCTGCGCTAAAGCGGATACCGTGACACTGGGAGAGCCAACCGGCTTTTCTATTCTTCCATTTATTTCCAATCCTATATGTCCGGGCGATAACATGGGAAGCATCACCATCGAAATTTCAGGCGGTGTGCCCCCATACAACGTAATCTGGAGTGATGGGACAAATACATTTGATAACTCAACGATGTATTCACTTGATAATCTTGGCGGAGGAACCTATGCGGTATCTGTTACCGATAACCGTAATTGCAAATCGAGTAAAATCTTTATGATTAAAGATATTGAACCCTTTACACTTGATACCCTTCAATTGCGCAGGCCATATTGTCCGCTCTCGGATGACGGATTGATCAGTATCGGAATAACAGGCGGTACCCCGCCATATATGATTAGCTGGACAGGAAATCAACAAGGTTTGACAGCCCGCAATCTGGGTGTAGGTAAATATACCATACACCTTACCGATAGCCATCAGTGCAGCATTGATTACACGATCGCGCTTCATCATGTTTCGGATTATTGCCTGTATATTCCAAACATCTTCACGCCCAATAACGACGGGATAAATGACACATGGGAGATCCCCGGAATCACCCGTTATTATCCTTCGGCCACAGTGGAAGTTTATAACCGGTGGGGAACATTGGTGTACAGATCAACCGGATACGAAACTCCATGGAACGGGAAACACAAAAATATCCGACAGCCCTTTGACAGTTATCACTATTTCATTCGTCTTAACAATCTGTTAAATGATGTCATAACGGGACATGTAACAATTATACGCTGATTTATTACTTTTGAAAAAAACATTATGCGAAATTTCCTGTTATTTCTGTTATTGCTCGTTATCCCTTCAATGACACAGGGTCAGATAAAAAAATATTTCGACCGGGGCACCGGTTTCGGGCTTTGCACCAACGGATCGTATAGCGGAACAGGTATAGGCCCTGCTATTGCTGCCGATATTTTTATTGAAAAACATTTTAATGGCATTGAATTTGGCACTGTATTTCAAACCATGCCCACTATACGCGCAGGCGGATTAAATGGCCGGTACAAATTATACCTCAATTTGATTAAACAAAAACGAAGTGACGCACGGACATTTTTTCCATATCTTCATTATTCATTTCTGTATCGAAATTTTTACTATCTCTCTGAAGAAATAACCTATAAGCCGACACTTGAAAAGGTTCTGGTTGAAAGCCGCACCAAAGTACTTACATTCGAAAATTATTTCGGTGCCGGACTCCGCGTTGATTTTATGGAACGGTTTCGCGTTGATCTCTCTGCAGGTTATGGAGCATACTTATCTTCACATCCCTTTTCAAACTACAGAAAAAATTTAGGCATACATTATAACCGAAATGGATATAATGCGTTTTTTAACATTGGCGCAGGATATAAGATAGTGATGGAATAATAAACCGGGATTTTGCAGTTGAAAAACTGCATATTAACCGCCCGATAACCGGAAAAGCCAAAAAGCACCAGCCCCTATCTATCGGCCATTTCGTATTGACTCCAATAAACGCGCCAATTCGATTGTTTTTTCCGGAAATTTTTTTGTCACATTATTCTGCTCCGAAATATCTTCCGACAAATGGTACAATTTTGGTTCCGGTGTATTCCCAAATTCAATTTTTGTATCAGGATTATAATTTGTCTTTGATGAAGGTTCAATATATTTCCAGTCATTCTGAATAACCGAAAGAGTCATCGTCACCGATTGCTGAACAATAAACTCTCTGTCAGAGGTATCGTTGCCTGTTAATTGACTCCAATGATTAAAGCTATCGGGACCAACAGTATCCGCCAACTGAATATTAAAAAACGCAGCAAACGAACGCAACAAATCAATTTGTGAAAACGCAGCCGGAGTGGTGCCCTGTCTGACGGTCCCCGGCCAAACAACAATAAAAGGTACCCGTGTGCTGGCTTCGAAGGCGCTATATTTCCCGCCGCGTAAAAGACCAGCCGGTTTATGTCCGCCAAGCAATTCCACTGATTGGTCGTGATAACCATCATCAACAACCGGGCCGTTGTCACTCGAAAAAATAATCAATGTGTTTTTTTCTAACTTATTATCCCGAAGTGTTTTCATCAACTCACCCACACACCAATCCAATTGCAGGATAGCATCACCTCTTGCGCCAAGTCTGCTTTTCCCGGCAAACCGCGAATGAGGTACACGCGGAACATGAATATCGTGAGTAGCAAAATAAAGAAAGAACGGATGATCTTTGTTTTTCCCGATAAAATATTTTGCTTTGGATGTCAGTGTGTCTGCCATATCTTCGTCAATCCACCGGGCGCTTTTTCCTCCAGTCATATACCCGATACGGCTGATTCCGTTAATAATAGTTTGATCATGGCCATGACTGGGCCGCTGTTTGAGAAGTTCCGGATGTTCACGGCCGGTGGGCTCATTACCGATCTTTTCGCTATAACTGATTTTAACAGGATCGGCAGGATCAAGGTTTACAATCTGGCCATTCTCAACATAAACACACGGCACCCTGTCGCCGGTAGCAGGAATAAGAAAGCTATAGTCGAATCCGATCTCTGCAGCGCCCGGAATAATATGGCTGTTCCATTCAGGGCCCGGCGATGCACCAAGTCCCAAATGCCATTTACCAATAGCTGCTGTAGTATATCCGGCTTTTTTCATCACATCAGCCAGCGTTACTTTGTCCGGAGCAATAATCAGTGAAGCATCGCCCGGAGCAATATTCGTATTATCCCTGCGCCATGCATACTCACCGGTAAGCAGTGAATACCGTGAAGGTGTTGATGTAGCCGCTGTTGAATAACATCGCGTAAAACGCAAACCGGCAGTAGCCAGCGAATCAATATGCGGAGTATTGATCATTTGTGCACCGTAACAACTCAGATCCCCATATCCAAGATCATCGGTATAAATTAAAATCACATTAGGTTGTTGAGCATCTGCCACACTAAACAAACCAATACAAAGGCCTGCTGCCGGACTCAAAAGATATGATTTTCTTGTCATGATTACAATTTTAAACTATTATAAAACACTTAGTAAAACCCACATTAAAAACATAAAACGTATATGAATTAAAATAGAAACCATTGATAAAAATAATAATAAAAATTTCAAACACATTGCAACCCAATCTTAAATAACTGAATAATAAACAATTCGAGATTAAAAATTTGAAATTGTTTTGCAATAGGGAAAAATGATTAATCTACACAATAAATCGTGTAATTTTGATTAATCTGTTTGAAACTAAATTTTAAAATTATGACACAAAAAAATCTACTCCTTATCGCAACGATTCTTTTAGTCACGGTAAAAGCATTAGTTGCACAGCCGACCGACAATCCGGTTGCTACTTTTTATAATTCGTCGCAATATGCATCAGAAGGTTATCCTTCCTGGACCGATTCTATTAAATGGTCGAATGTTATTAATATGGCGACTTACTCTAACGGCGCCAATGATTTCGAAAAATTTGAAAACGCCCGAGATATCTTATATATTATGGGCGGAGGAGTATTATATTATCCTGCGGGTACGTATAACTTTGCCAATCATCCCAGCGGTCCTGACGGCCGCGGTCTGATGCTCAAGAAAGGTATTGTCATCCGTGGAGAAGCCCCTTCATCGAATAAATGGGCAGTAAACACCTCCGACAAAACCGACGACAGCGGATTATCCAACCTTACCACGGTTTTTGAATTTCCCACATGGGATAAAAAAACCACGCCGTTGGGTGAATTCACGGTTCGTTCAGGAAATGGTATTGTTCCGAGAACCTGGAACCATGTTGGATTACAGCCGGTATGGGCAAATGGCGAACGGATCAAAGATGTAAACTATGTCGGGATATGCTGGGTTAAATTCCGTTATGCAACGGTATATTTCGGCGGTGATATGGCATGGGCCGACACTACCTGGGCTGCTGCCGGCGCATGGAAAAGCAGTTCGGCAAAAACGACCAATGAATATGGCGAAAACTGGTCGTTACGCCGTGCCGATGGAACACATCCCTTCGACCCATTTACCGGCGCTGCTCCCGGGCTACGTTACTATAACGGATCCAGATGCCGTATGGTTTTCGGTTGCCGGTTCGAAAATGCTGTTGTGCACGACGATATATGGTATCACGGAAATAATCCCGCAACCAGTATGTACGGCTATTTCGGCTCACGATTCGTCGCTCGCGTTGTGGTGGATGGCGAAAATGTGTTCATCGCTAATAATATCATTCCTAAACCAACTGAGTGTTTTTTATTTGATATGGCAATAAAAATGTTCTATACCTCAGCCCCGGGCCAATGGTACGATAATACCGAAATGAGCAATGCCTGCAACAGCGGTTGTCCTTCCCGCAACGAAATAAAAACAGTAATGTATGATTATGCACGCAGTATTGGCTTTGATGTAAATAAAAGTTTAAACTCCCAGCGCAATAACCGTTGTCTGCTCCTGGGTACGGATAGAAGCCCCTATTACAGCGAAAATGTTGTTATTCAAGATAATTTTACATGGCAACATGGAAATAAGGGCTATGAGATTGCCGGCAAATGGGCAGTAATCAGGCGCAATGTTCGCAGCGGTGAAGTACTCAATGCATATAACCATGCCTATGGTTGCGACTCATCGCGAATTTCAGATAATGTTTATGGCCTGAGTACAATGGTTAATCCTGTTGCCGGACGGAACAGAGGTTGGTTCAATTCGTTGAGTGGTGGGCCCGATTGTAAATACAGTGATGACAATATGGCTCGCGGGATGGACCTTATGGGTTGGTGCATGTGGATTAATGATAATTACATCCGCCGCACCGGTTCGTGGCCTGGCGTTGACGGCGAGGGGCTTTTATTTCAGCGTCAGGGTTGTGTCGAAGTATTTTCAGTATCCGAAACAAACAACAATTTTGTTGAATGCGGAGGTACTGCGGGTGGTTTTATTCATCCTTACGACGTACATATTATGGGTATGCTGCAGGCATGGAATAATGGAACAAAAACCGGTAACTACTGCAAAACAGGTGATTTATATGAGGATTTCAGTGTATTTTCCAATACCAACTCTACTTATGTGGACTGTTCCAACGGCCCTGATGGTCTGTTTCTCGACGCCCAATGTCCCGCATCGGCTGTAAATGCTCCCACTAATGTGACCGTGCTCCGAAACGATACCACTCAATGCAATATTATTATCTGGACCGACAACGCTGTTGATGAGATGGGTTTCCTGGTACAACGCAGAGAAGAAGGCACAACCGAATGGACAAATATTGCCTACAGACCACTCAACAACATGGGTGCCGGATCAGGAACCTACAGCGCCAATAGCTGGACCTATCCCGGGGCAGATATTAATTCAACACCCCGCGATCCAATATGCGGGACTGAAAGTGCCGACCTAAACCCACAGGAATGGAGAGATTATTTTATCAATCCGGCAAAAACATATCAATACAGAATTATTGCCATAAGCTGCACCCAGGGCGATACTACCGGTCGCTCGGCTGTTGCTACAGATGGTGGAGTTTCTGTGCCATATGTAACAGATAATATAACCTACTATATCTGGCCAACAGTTTCGGATGGCATTTATAATCTGCGTATTGAAAATAACACTTATGGCAATATCAATATTTCTGTTACAGGAACGAACGGCATGATAATTTCACAAGAAACAATCACTAAGCCAAGCGATGTACTAAATGCCTTCATTAACATTTCTTCAGCACCCGCCGGAGTTTACCTGATCCATTTGTCCGGTGACCACTACCAGAAAACCACAAAAGTTATAAAAAAATAAACCCATGCTTTCTTTATTTAAAGGTCGCCCGCGAGGCGGCCTTTTTTGCAAGAACCCCATTTCTCACAATAAAATTTTCCGGCTTTTACTATCTTTGTGGCCTATAAAAAAATACAAGGAGGAATAATATGTCTATTCAATTAAAGAAAGAAGCTCAATGGGCAATGATTGTCCCATCAAGCATGGGTGTTCGTATTACACCATTTAACGGTCAGCCGGTACATACCAGCAATACATTCATGATGCAGGCAACCAGCGCTGAAACCAATGTAGCTAATATTTCATCATCACTGGGTTTACCGGTTAAGGTTCTTACCACCTTTGTAAAAGACAGTCCGGTTGCACAGTTTATAAAAAACAGTTTACGTTCACGCGGTATGTCATTCGAAGGCAAAGAAGTTGAGCAGGGCGGCCCTTGGGGCTACCGTCATCAGTTTAATATTGCCGACAGCGGTTATGGTTCACGTGGCCCGCGCGTACAAAACGACCGTGCCGGTGAAGTAGGCCGTACACTAAATGTAAAAGATTTTGACCTCGACCGTATCTTCGGCAAAGAAGGCGTTCAGATTGTTCATCTTTCAGGACTCATCGGCGCGCTCTCTCCCGAAACAAGTTCTTTCTGCCTCGAATTAGCCCGGGCAGCAAAAAAATATAATACCCGCATATCTTTCGATTTGAATTACCGGGCATCCTTCTGGAAAGGCCGTGAAACCGAACTCCGGAAAATATTTACTGAAATCGCTTCTGTTTCGGATGTGCTGGTAGGGAATGAAGAAGATTTTCAGCTTTGTTTAGGCATTGAAGGACCTGAAGAAGGCGGCAAAGATCTGAGTGCAAAAATCAACAGCTTTAAAGAGATGATTACACGGGTGAAAAAAACCTTCCCCAATGCTTCAGTATTTGCTACAACATTAAGGCAGGTGATAAGCACTAATAGTCATTTATGGGGAGCCATCATGCTCGAGGGTGAAAACTGGCATATTGTAGAACCACGTGAAATAACTGTCCTAGACCGCATCGGCGGCGGCGATGGCTTTGTTGGCGGCATGCTATATGCCATACTAAAAAACTGGCCGGCAGAAAAATGGATACAATTTGGATGGGCCAGCGGTGCTCTTGCCACCACCTTCCTTACCGACTATGCAGAGCCGGCTGATGAAGAACAGGTGTGGAGTGTATGGCAGGGAAACGCACGGGTGAAAAGATAACTCCATTCTTTAAATCACGATGCAATAGAAAACCTTCTATTGCATAAAATGGGATAATTCAGATTTTTTTGTTTTATCGGGATTTTGCAGTTCATAACTGCAAACAGCTCAACTGAAAAATACGGGTACAAATGGAATAGTCCACTATATATGGACTAACTATTTGTTACATCGACATCGCTTTCGCGTAGCTTCAGCGGAGCAAAGCATTATACGCATAGCATTTATTCTAAATTATAATTCCAAATGCTATAAACTTTCATGAGCTACATCCGGATAATATATCTCCTAGTCATTTTAAACACAAATTAAGCGATAGAAGGATTAAAAATCCTTTTATTCACTTTAGTTGGGGTAACCCCGATTTAGAATTTGTTTGAAGTATTTAAAAAATACTGAATTACAAATTATTAATCGTTTCCGCATTTTCTAATGCGGAATTTGGGTTAAATGGCCTTTTTAACAATAAATTATAAGGTTTTAAATTACAGGGCATTGTGAATTTTAACAGGTTTGAAAAAAATCTTTCATATTGACAACAAAGGGATTGCAACATTTGACCTACATACACTATGGCTTGAATCCTTTATCCATAGGGCATTACAAGCCATGCAACATTTGTGCTACATTTTGAGACAATAGAGCAAAAGATTTCTTATTAATTATTTTGAGAATGATGAATGTCATGTGTACCTTTACATTAAAATGAACAATAAATGAATATAATTGAAAAATTTATTTTACTAAAAATCAAAACAATATAACATGATATCAACAAGGTGCAAAAAACAAATGAACAGAATTTTATCAGTTATAATTCTGTCATTTTCAATGATTGGAATGGTATGGAGTCAACCCCCCGGTCTTGACTACTGGTATCAAACCAATGATGGTTTTGCCAAGTGTACACAAATTGGCGAATCGGGTGGTTATGCTACCTGGTACAAAGACAATTTTGATGTTGTAGACATGGTTCACCGGCAGGGAGAACTTTATGCTTTTATTACCTATAGCACCTCAAGCAGTGTGGACAGTGACAATGTAGCATTGGCCGAATGGAACTCTGCCGCATGCACCGCCGGACTGTTCAGGCATGATATGGTCGAAAATAAATGGGTTCGTGTAGCTCATATGAACCTCCCGTCGGCCTACTTTACCCCAAAATTATTAACTAATGGTACCGATATTATTGCCTTATGCAATTACGGTAATATCTATATATTTGATGAAACCCAACCCAATGGATGGAGGTTGCTGACTATCAGTCCTTTATTAAAAAAGCAGTTTTTCAGAGTTACACAAGCCGCCTCTCCCGATGCATTCGACTGGCGTGATATGTCAACATCTTATAATGGCCCGGCTGTGGTTGAATTACTTGGTGATACCCTCTTTGTTCCAATCATTCATCATGCCGGTAACTGCGGGCAAACTGCTGCTGAGATCAGCGAACAGGGAATCGTTAAAATCAATATCCGAAATATGTATGTGGGCTTTGATTCCATTGGTAAATTCCCCGGCCAGGACCTTTGTAACCTCTATACTTTTGGCGGTGACCGCGCTGCCCCGTATGATAATTCGAATGCCCGCGGATGGGATGGCGATCATTTCGACAGTTATTGCCTGATTGACCATATCGGCGGCCGTTTTTGCCTCTTTGCGCATTATCGCGATGCACTGGATGTTGATTCATGCTGGAGCTTGGGTTTCCGACGTGGTGAATACAAATCAGTTCAGGTATTATGGGTTTGGGACCCCAAAGTGCGCAGATGGTTTAATATATCACAGGGCCCTGACTGGAGAAATCTTACGCCCAGTTCCTGTGCCGGTGATATCGGAATGTATCCGAGTTGGGATAAAAAGAGATTTTTCTGCACCATGCAGCAGGGTATTAACGAGTGGCGTGGCGACCGCTGGGAATTTAAAGTGGTTGGCGGTTCATATAATGTGGGGCCGGTTATTCCTGTTTACGACCCGGATGATCCACTGGATAATGTTACATTTTATACTCATAGCCGCGCCGGTGTAGAACTCATCGACCGCGCAAACCGCGTAGAACTCGGCGATGCGTTTGCCTTAGGAGGAGCTCCAAACTGTGTCCATAACAATATCGAAAAACTTCAAACTCCCGATAATGGTAAAACACTTTACCTCGTATTTGATGGAATGAAATATCCCAACAAGTGTGACTGGAATAGTGAATGGGGCGCTGAACTAGGCATATACTGGTTGCAGCCAAATCCCGACAAGGTGGCCTCTACCATTAATATCCACCTTCAATCGGCTACTTACCTGGGCGCTGCCGGTGCAGGGAATAATATGGCTATTGGCACAGGGGTTGCCGGACTTCACCACGTAGTTACAGGCGGCAATTTTAATAGCCCGCTTTCCGGCCGGTTTAAACCCGGATGGACTCAACACACATGGAACGGAGCCACAACCGCATCCCGGGCAAAAGTGATTCAAATGAATATGTTTGCCGATACAATTTACAGTGTTACAAGTTTAGGCAACACAATGACTGATTTTGATGTGCAAAACTATGGACAATACAGGATTGTAGCAGCCGGCGACTGGGGAGTATCAGTGCTCGATTCATCCGGAAAAAATTTGATTTATACCAAATCTAATACTGCTGCTCCGCTTAATTCCTATGGAACTGTAAATAGTGATATACGCGTTGATATTGATGATCAGGGGCATGTGGCTGTTCTTAAAAGCGAAACAAGTTTTACTGTGCCTGGTGCAGACCTCCAGTTTGCTACCTTCTTTGTATTTGACCAAAATGGCAATCAGGTGGGGAGTTCAAAATATATCGGTTCGGATGAATTTACTGCCATTAACGGTTTCTTCTCTAACTGGCATATACAAGATATTGCCATACACATGGATACTGTATATGTGACCGGATTTCTGCAGGATAATATGAACGGTAATTATGCAGATAATGCCTGTGATGGCGGAGGATTACCGGTTCAATCAACATTTATCCTTGCTTATCGCAACAATGCAGGCACCTGGACGCGCATCTGGAAAACATGGGCATTTGACGGCGACTCATTGGGCCGTGATATTTCCGACTGTCGCGGCTATAAACTCAATATGGGCAAAGACGGAAAACTCTATTATCTCGGATGGCTGCAGGGTACCGAAACAGTGTACCGCTGGAATGGGAAAGATTGCCAATGCTGTAACGGCAGCAGTGACCATCCGAAAACTGTTACTTTACGTCAGTTCGACCTCTATAATTCGGGTCAGGGTGCAGCACTCGGTTCACAGGCCTATTTCTGTACCATTGACCGTAAAACAGGAATTGTTGAACGGGGCATGATGATTATCCCGCGGCTCACCAACGGAAACAGTAATACATTTGCATCATCGCGTGGTTGTGTGCATGCTGACCAGAAGGGATTTGTTTATGTGGGTGGCGGGTCAATGGCATACATTAATGGAAGAGACCTGATTCATGTGAATGGGCAATTGCTGGGTGCTTATGTTGGTCCCGATCCTTCAATTCACATTGTCAATCCGGATTATACTGCACGTATATTCTGGGGCGCATTTAATGAAGATAATGCTGCTACAGGACACGTTACATCTATCGGTATCCGTGATAATATTATTGCTGCTTTGGCTGTTAATAATAACGGTAAACTGTTTACAGGTGCTACACGTTACGATCCGGTACTTGAACAAGAGGTATTTAAAGCATCCTGGGCAATGAATCCAAATCCATTCCGGTCAGCAGGAAATATTGAAGATACCTGGCAAACAGTATGGTATCAGGATGTGTGGAACCATTCACAACAAGACACTCTGGAGCCACGATATTATACCAGCCAACCCGTAATGCCCATGAATTGTTTCGACCACCGTGCCGAATTTATTGCTGACCTTACGGAAGTATGTGTTGGACAGAATGTCACTTTTACCGACTACTCCCATGGTGATAAAAACGGATGGCTCTGGAAATTTGGCGATGGCGCCAGCTTATTACCCGGAACATTGGGCGAAGGTCCATGGACCGTTACTTATTCAACTCCGGGATTAAAAACAGTGTTCCTTTCAATGACCGATAGCTGCAATAACTATTAGTATATCGAAAAATTTAATTATATTAATGTACTTGACAACACTCTTTCCCTTTCCGGAATTACAGGTCCCTCTTCTATGTGCAGAGGAACCACCGTGTACTTTGAAACCGATTATATCTGGGGAGTTGAAAGTTATGAGTGGACTTTACCGGCGGGTTGTGTTATCACCAAGGGCTATGGCACCAATAAAATAGAGGTGATGATGGGTAATACATCCGGAACGGTATCGGTCCGGGCTAAATATGCCTGCGGCTATACTTTACCGGTTACATTAGCCATTACAGTAAATACCGGTGGCGCCGATCAGATTATGCTGCTTGCAGGTGAAGATTCGCCGCTAAGCGCCGCCGATAACGCCTTACGCAACCGTATTGATATTAACTATACTCCATGGGTACGCGATGATGACGATTTACAGCCGGCAGATGACCAATGTGTTGGAACAATTGTTATATCGGGTACTGCAGATGATAAAAAGGTGGCACATAAGTTAACCAATACAACTCATTCGGTTATTGTGCTAAATGCAAACATGTTCGATGAGATGTATATGACTAATGCTAATGCAGGCACTGATTATGGTTATGCAGCCGAAACACAGGTCAATGTCACCAGCAATGGTCATGACCTGGATTATAATGTAAGCACCGGTTTACTCACGGTTTATAATGGACCTCTACCCTCCGACAGTGTTGTATGGGCTATTGATTGCGGACCTTTTGCTTCAACCGGAGGAGTATTTAATGGTATTACGTACCTGGCAGATAATAACTCGTACCTGAGCTATGATAATGCTCAGGAAGCAACTAATGCTACTACTGATATTATCGGAACCACAGATGATATGCTTTACCGTACTTACCGCCATGATTGGGCTTGCACATACAGTTTAACTATTGCAAATGGCGTGTATAATGTATTGCTTCAGTTTGCCGAAGATAATGCATCTGGACCCGGTGATGATCAGCGGAATGTTACCATTGAAGGCCAGACGGTTTTTAGTGGTTCGGTGTATGATAAGGCAGGTGGTAATGATATTGCCTATGATGTATGGTACAATAATGTTGCAGTGAACGACGGTAAAATAGATATTGCTATTGCCGGGCTTGGCGGATCACATCAGTTTGACCTTGCTGCATTTGTGGTCTTCAAACAGAAAAAACCCATGATCAATTGGGGCAAATCAAATTACGGTATCACTGTAGCCAGCCGTAATAGTTTGCCCTCTAATAAAACTTTCTTTGCGTATGATGTAAATACTAAGCTAATGGGTGTGGCCGGTGATGATTCCCTGAAAGCCAAAGGCCGTCGTATTGGTTTATTTATTGATGGCGTTGGGACCAATTTCTGGTCAACCGATGCAATTCAGATGTTTGATAATGCTCTCTGCTGGGCTAATTATAATTGTCCGAACTCTGTTTCTATTACTACTGGCCCCGTTACAGGACCTCTTTGTCCTGGACGACCGTTAACAGTAACCTATACTAAAACCGGAACATTTAATTCAGGGAACCAATTTATCGCTCAGCTTTCAGATGCTTACGGATCATTCTCCAACCCGCAGAATATCGGATACATCTTTTCGACTGCAAACAGCGGGAGCATCCTTTGCAATATCCCCGAACCAATTTTAGTTGGCAGCAATTACCGGATAAGAGTAGTAGGTACATCTCCATCTGAAACAGGAACACAAACAGCGGCCTTTTCTATTGGTGGATCGGCTCCTACTCCAGGCCCTATTATCGGATCAGAATTTGCCTGTAAATATCAAACGGTTCAAACCTATTCTGTTGATCCTGTTCCCGGAGTTACTGGTTATCTTTGGGAAATTCCACTTGGAACTCATTTTGTCGTTCCTAATAAACCATTGGATAATGCCGTGATCACAGGCAACACGGTTACGATTGATTTTGGAACAGGTACAACAAATGAAATAATTGTACGAACAGTTAACGGATGTGATACATCCGACAAGGTCTATGGATCAAGTCGGCTAACTGTACAAATGACTGAATATCCACCGCAAACACCGGATGAAATCAGCGGAAAAGCATCCGTATGTCGCAGATATTCCG
This sequence comes from uncultured Bacteroidales bacterium, assembly GCA_964601385.1. Taxonomy (GTDB): domain Bacteria; phylum Bacteroidota; class Bacteroidia; order Bacteroidales; family JBBRXJ01; genus CAZRNJ01. The sequence goes on from CAZRNJ010000038.1 coordinate 13,953, forward strand.
GCATCTATACTATGACTCCCGTTGCCGATGCAGTGAAATACGGATGGCGTTTACATCCAACAGGTTCCGGATCTTTAATTATTAAACAAAGTCCTGATACAAATAACTGGATACAACTGTATTTTAAAAATGTTCCCGACAACCGTAATGTTGTTCTTAAAGGTTGGGCTATTGGCGCTTGCGGTATAAGCGATACGGTTTATTATAATGTACATGTGCATGATGCAGATAATGTGCCGGTAGCAAGCCCGATTGTCAGTCAACCCGGAATCTGTGCCGGTGAAGTATTATTCTCATCTGCACCATATCCCGGTGCTTATATTTATAACTGGTCATTACCCGCCGGCGCATCCGGTGCATCAACAACCAACGAAATTTATGTCAGCTTCCCGGCTGCAGGTACCTATACAGTTTCATTAACAGTTACCGATTCTTGCGGTATAAGCGCCCAGGTTATAAAAACAACCATAGTCGGTGCACCTGGTAAAATGGCTCTCTTCAATGTTGTCAATACTGCTGCACTTACCGCTCATGAAGTATCCGTGCAGAGTCGCCTTATGACTCTCGGTTATTCCGTTACGCTTACTATGGGAAATAATGGTGTAGGATCAATCTTGCCTTGCACCGATATAATTGTTACTTCAGGCGACCTGACAGACCTGAATGATAATTTAAGAAATCCAAACAGG
>CAZRNJ010000039.1:0-14197 GCA_964601385.1 uncultured Bacteroidales bacterium
GTTAAAAAATGACTTATTGTTTTGAATGATATATTTTAATATATGAGAAGGAAGATAAATTATTACCGGTTGGTATGGTTGAAATATGATTTACCTGCCGGTTTATCGGTTTTTTTTGTTGCATTGCCTTTATGTCTTGGTATTGCCCTTGCGTCAGGAGTACCATTATACTCCGGGTTGTTGTCAGGAATCATTGGGGGTATAGTGGTTCCGGTCATCAGTCGTTCACCGCTGAGCGTTTCAGGGCCTGCGGCTGGCTTAACCACAGTTGTTTCTGCAGCGTTGCTAACATTGGGTGATTTCAATTTGTTTATGTTGTCGGTTATTGTGGCGGGTTTTTTTCAGGTTCTTCTTGGTGTATTAAAAATGGGCGGGATTGCCAATTATTTTCCTTCGTCCGTTATTAAGGGTATGCTTACGGCAATTGGTATTTTACTAATATCAAAACAGATTCCCATTGCATTGGGATATGACCAGCCGGATTTCTGGGCCAGCGGTTTTCTGAAACTTTTTAAAGAGCATAATTTTTTTGGAAGCATTGAATATTTTCATCAACACCTTACGATTGGCGCTATATTGATTGCTGTCAGTTCATTTATCATCATGGCTGTTCTGCAAAAGCCATTTGCAAAACAATTAAAGATTGTGCCTGCAACACTTCTGGTTGTAGTGATCAGTGTTGTTGTAAATATTATTTTTTATCGTTCAACTTCTCATTTTTCATTAAAACCGACACAGCTTGTGAGCATACCATCGAATATTTTTGCAGAAATCCGGTTTGCTGACTTTTCGCAGTTATTCAGCACATCGCGATTATGGGAAAATGGGTTAATTATTGGTTTGCTGGCTACACTTGAGACACTGCTTGGTGTTGAGGCAGTTGATAAACTGGATAAACATAACCGTATTACACCGGTAAACCGTGAACTTATCGCACAGGGAATTGGTAATATTTTCTGTGGTCTGACAGGTGCATTGCCCATCACTGCCGTTGTGGTGCGTGGGGCAGCGAATATCGAAGCAGGTGCACGAACGCGTCTTTCGGCCTTCACACATGGTATGTTTCTTGTAGTGGCAGTATTGTTATTTCCCTTTTTGCTTAATCAGATACCCTACGCGGCTTTGGCAGCCATACTTCTTATTACCGGTTATAACCTTGCACGGCCTTCGCTGTTTATCAATCAGTGGAAACTGGGATTAAAGCAATTTCTGCCGTTTATCATTACTATTGGCGTAATACTTGTCACCGACCTGCTGATGGGCGTGAGCATTGGTTTATTATTATCCATATATTTCATTATTCAAAATAATTTCAAGACCGAGTACAAGATCACTCAAACCGTTCAGGATGGCGTTGAGACCTATCTGATACGGCTTACCGGTAATGTCACTTTTCTCAATAAAGTGCAGTTGCGCAAAACGCTTGATCAGATTCCCGAAGACAGTGTACTGACCATTGATGGTAGCCGAAGCGATTTTATTGATTATGATATACTGGAAATTATCAGCGAGTATTACAGCAAGGCCGAAGACCGGAATATCCGATTAATCCTGAAAGGAATTGAGAGAGTCACCACATCAGCAATTCATTGAGGGGTTCGGGGAAAATAGAAGGCGCCAGGCAGAGTTTAGCGCCAGCGGGTCATGCAACATACTCAATCATATCAACTAATTGTAAAAAATAATTCTTACTCCAAATTGTCAATTCCTGCTGGTTTAACAGAAACGAACGCACGTCGTTGATGACCATTTTCATGTCAGTCTGTTGTATTTTCTCTTTCAACAATCTACGAAACACGTCAGGGGTAAAATCCGCTTTACCCATGTATCCTTTTTGAAGGGCACGATTCTTCAAATGTAAAAAATTAAGTTTTACCCGGTTTCTCACATACCACTCAAAATCATACCAGTCACGCCCCTTAACTCTTGTTTTCCAATTTCGGAAAGTCATAGCATGCATTTTGCCGGCAAATAAATCAGATAATATAAAACATCTGGACATAAACGAAAATGGCAACAATAATAATTTATTTTCTGTTGAGAAACCCAAGGGCGGTGTTTTGTCAACTTCAATTTTGATCTTTATACTTTTCGCGGTTTGAAACTGAACATTATAAATAGCGGTATTCTCCTTTAAAAAAGCGGATTCAATTTGTGTATGAGTTCTTTTATCTTTTCGCTGAATGGTTACTTCTTTCCCCATAGCCCGAAATTCAGTAACAATACTATTCAGATACGGTTCCAGCGTAAAATTCTCATCAGGTTCCAGCAACGAAAAATCCATATCTTCAGAGAACCGTGGCAGCTTATAAAAAATCCTAAGACAAGTACCTCCGTAAAACGCGGCCTTATTAAAAAATCCGGATCTGTATAGACCTGACAAAATAACCTCCTGCATAACTTCATGATATGCATTATTTTTTTCTGTCACCGTATTTACCGGAAATCTCGACAACATCTGATTAAAAACATCACTCATTTTTCAAATATTTTAATAAAAACAATAAATCATTCTTCTTGGGGCCATATTCGATACAAGCTTCAATGATGCTCAGATCCCAGCTTTGCATCAATCCGGTATCCATACGCATATCGTCTTCGATATACCTGTGCATTGCTGTAAGCGATTGTATCCGTAATCCTGCTGTAGAGATAATCTGATCGCAAAAGGCCTTCTCCGGCGAGGCCATCATAAATGCATACGTATTGTTTACTAGCACAGACCGGACTCCAATCGGATAATAGTGCTGAGGGACTCTGATGTACTCAAATACTCCCAGCGGAGTTTGATAACTCTTGGCTCTTTTAGGAGTTGCAGACTTAACCAGATAAACCCGTTCAGGAATTAGACCATAATAACTCAATGCTGCTTCAAATGATACATAGGAAGGCCCATACAACTGATTAGCTATAAGCTCCAGTGAAAAATTCTGCTCAGTAATTTTATTAGAAACCACATACAAGCCATTACGCAAACGTATAAGATCACCTGAACGTTCAAGAGAACTGATCTTATCCTTTACAGAATGATAGTCAGCCAATGCCTCTGATAGTACAGAAGGGCTAACAGGTATAATACCATATTTCTTAAGTTCGTACATAACGCCAACACATTTTCTCACCCCACAAATATAGCAAATTTTGCTATATTTTTCTAATTTATTCGAAATTTAAAACATTTTTTGATAGAAAGTGATTTTAGATATTGGATGTTGATCCCGGTCCCCGCTACCGCGCGATTACACCTAATTTCCGCATTAGAAAATGCGGAAATGACGCCGGCAGAGCCGCCGCCGAACGTCCCCGATTTATTTCACAAACGCTGCCGAACGGGGATTCAGGGAAATAAGTCAACCCAATCAGATCGTTTGGTTTCGCCTTTTTTTGTATAGTTTAGGTTAATCTTAAACTATGCAATAGAAAATTTTCTATTGCATAGCGATTAAGAAAAATATATCTTTTACGCTTTTTAACAATTGCCTAAAAGGTTATTTTTCTAAATCGGGATAAACCCAATTAATTCAAGTAGTTCGTCTCTTAACAGAGACTTCTATTGAATAAATTGGGTTAATTTGACCACCGGGCAGTATTGACAAGATGCAGCACATCTTGCCGTATAAATTCAATAACAGGCAGCAGTGAGTCAACATTTGGCTGCTGATTGAAATAGAGCGCGCCACGCAGAAAATGGCGTGTGCTGTCGGTAATAAAAAATTGTGTTGACGAGGCCGCATTGCCTTCAATGGCATAGTAGATACCATAAATTTTTTTTTCGGGTATGCTAATTCGTTTTTCATCAATAGCATCGGCTTTAATAGCGTGCTTGTACACAAAAGTGCGGGAGTCCTCAATATATTCCGGCAGATTATTTTTAACCGGTTTGTAACTCAGATGCAATGTTGCGTTGAATGAAGGGAAGATCAGGTTGAACCAGCAATCGCCGGCATTGGGTGATGAATCAATGCGGACAGTACTATAGACCGGGTGTTCGAAGCTAAACGGACAATTGCTGTTGCAGGACTGGTATTTTTTTTCAGGGAATGATATTCTGAAATAGCCGACAGGTTTGGGTGTATAATACCTTTTGCAGGCCAGCGCCAGGATTATTATCAGGAGAACGAAAAGGCGGCTAATCATTTTTTTCGTCGGGCACATCCGGTTGAATGGTAAAGCGTACGGAATTAATTCGGTGTTTATCTGCCGACTCAATGACGAATTCAAAATTTTTATATTCAATACGCTCACCCTTTACCGGCATCTCACCTTTCAGGTCGAGAATAAGGCCGGCCAGCGTTTCAGAATCGCCGGGTATCGCATCGAAAGCGTTGTCATTAATATTGACAATTTTAAACAGGTCGTTCAGCAGCAGTTTACCTTCAAAAATATATGAATTGTCATTTATGCGGGTATAGGGTATTTCATCCACATCCGATTCGTCGCGTATTTCGCCTACAATCTCCTCAATGATATCTTCGAGCGTAACAATGCCCGATGTACCGCCATACTCGTCGGTGATTACGGCCATGTGTATTTTATTTCGTTGCATATCTTTCAACAGATCATGAATGCGTCGCGATTCGGGTGAAAAATATGCCGGCCGGACAAAATCATGCCAGTTAAATGAGTTGTCACGGTTATTAATAAAGGGCAGAAGATCTTTTACAAACAGGATCCCTTTAATATTATCAATGCTTTCGTCATACACAGGCAGGCGTGAGTAACCCGACTCAATTACTATTTTGCTCAGTTCTTCAAAATTTCCGGATAGATCAACAGCCACGACATCAATACGAGAGCGCATAATTTCTTTTACATCGGCATCAGCAAACCGCACAAGTCCTTTGAGTATGGAAATATCGCGCGTTGAGGCAGTGGTTGTATCGAGGATATGGGATAATTCATCAATGGTGAGTTTATATTTAATCTGGATCAACCGTTCGCTAACCGATATTTTTGAATAGATAAGCAGATAATTGACCGGGCGCAGGATAAATTCAAATACCATAATAGGATAGGCCATCAGTTGCGCGAAGGCAAGCGATTTGGTGGACATGTAGGCATGCGGGATTTTTGCTTCAAACAGTAATACGAGCAGAAAGAAAACCAGAAACTCGACTACGAAAACAATCCAGTCGGGTTCGATGACACGGGTTGCCGAGATAGCAATCAGGGTACCGATAATCAGAACTGCAACATTGATGAGATTTTTCAGTGTGATGATGGTAGCAATAAACCTATCGGGATCGTCGAGGATATTAAGAATGGTTTTACTGAGCCGGCCACTGTCCTTGCGGAGTTTTTTCAGATCGGTTTGAGACATACTGAAGAACGCCACTTCACAGCCGGCGATCAATGATGCCGCGATAAGTAGCACGATGATAGCGATTGCTGCAACAATATACGGACCTGTATGCGTAATTGAACAAACAGCGTTGGCCGCTAAATCGTTCAGAGACGGGTCGGTTTCCAAGGGGGTATTTTTTTATTTGCAGAACTAAAACGGTAGATCGTCTGTCCCCGGCGTATTCAGGTCATCACTGACATTTGACAAGGGCTGTTGGTCAGTTGATGTACCAGCTGCTGAAGGAGCGAAATCGGATGAACTTTGTTTTTTGCCGGTGAGTTGAATATTATCAGCAATGATTTCTGTAACATATTTTTTATTTCCGTCTTTATCGTTATATGTTCTTGTTCTGATTTTTCCTTCAACATAGATCATATCGCCTTTTCGGATATATTTTTCGGCCAGTGAAGCCAGATTCCGCCACAAAACAACATTATGCCATTCGGTATTGGTTACTTTTTCGCCTGTGCGGTTCGTGTAGGTTTCACTGGTCGCTATGGCCAGCGTGCACACCGGTGTTTGGCTTTCGACAAAGCGTATTTCAGGGTCTTTCCCCACGTTACCTAACAGAATTACCTTATTTATTGCCATAGATTTATAATTATTAATGGTTAATGATTTTTCAGGAACCGGAAATCGCCGGTCGCAGTTACAAATATAATATTTTGTTATATCCGGCCAATGGTTTTTTATTAACCGTTGACAACCCTTGTGTGAATCCAGTCTGGATGGCTGGTAAGAAACCGGTCAATCGGTCGGGGCAGGGCTAAACGGGCTGCCTGGCGGAAGGTAAAACCGGTATATTTTTTTTTGAATTTGTTGGGAAGCTTGGATAATTGTGTGGGCAAACAACGGTAAAACCGGCAAATGAGCAGTTGATGACTTAACGGGTGTTTGATTTCAACAGGATTGGCCGAAATAGCGATGGTTTTATGTCCAAAATATTCAATAAAGGGTTTTGATGCGGTAATAGCGGCCAGAGAAACTGTTCCGGTTGTTTCGATCAGGGGTAGTTCATATAAAAATGGCCAGATATCATCGGACTTGCGGCGGGCAAGGAATATTTTTTTAGGATGTACAATCATGAAGTAATTAAAATAACGCTTCTTGAGCGCCGGCGTGGTTTTATTCACAGGTAACTGATTAACCTTGTGCATTTTAAAGCCATAGCAATTAGCGTTTAAGGGACATTTTGTACATAAGGGATTACGTGGGGTGCATTGTATTGCGCCAAAATCCATCATTGCCTGATTGAAGTCACCCGGTTTGTGTCGCCCCATCATCAGTAAAGCCATTTTGCGATACATAGCCATGGTATCGGACGCTTTTTTCTTAGGATAAATGCCAAACAGACGGGATAAAACACGCTTAACATTCCCGTCAATGGCAGGTTTCCGTTCGCCGAAGGCAATTGAAGAAATAGCCGCGGCAGTATATTCGCCTATTCCTTTAAGTTTTAGCAATTCATTGTAAGTATCCGGGAATACACCTTTAAGGTCAAAGGCAATGGTTTTAGCCGTATGATGCAGATACCGGGCCCTGTTATAATAACCCAGCCCCTGCCACATTTTCAATACCTGATCAATGGGAGCCCTTGCCAGATGATTAACAGACGGATACCGCCGGGCGAAGCGAAGGTAATATCCTGTTCCCTGCTCAACTCTTGTTTGTTGTAAGATAATCTCCGAAAGCCATATCAAATAAGGATTATTGGTTTTTCGCCAGGCCAAGTCTCTTTTATGTTTTTTATACCATAATATTAGAATTTTACTTATTTTTGCTGGCTGTGTTGTCATTAACCTCAATTTTACAGTAAAGAAAAACAAAATAATTTCTTGTTAATTACATTGATTATTTATATTTGCAGTCCGGCTAAAAGATTAAACATTACATAATTAATAACTATAAAGAGCTAGTTTTATGACAAAAGCTGATATTGTAAACGAAATTGCCAAGAAAACGGGTATTGAAAAGGCCGTAGTACAAAAGACGGTTGAAGCATTCATGGAGTCGTTGAAAGGCGCGATGGAGAGTGGTAAGAATGTATATCTGAGAGGATTTGGAAGTTTCATCATTAAGAAGCGGGCAAAGAAAACAGCCCGAAACATTTCGAAGAATACAACAATAATCATTCCCGAGCACAACATTCCTGCCTTTAAACCGGCAAAGGTGTTCGTGAATAGTGTTAAAGGTAAAGTTAAGAAATAATTGATCGTATGCCTTGCGGAAAGAAAAGAAAAAGACACAAAATGGCCACGCATAAACGTAAAAAACGTTTACGCAAGAACAGGCATAAAAAGAAAAAGTAATCTGCTTTTTTATTGGTTGATACTACCCTGATGTTATACACACTGACAGGGCTTAACGTTGTTCTATCCTTACGATTCCTTTCCGTTTTCAGAGGCAAAAAATACCTATGACAAATAAGGAACTGGTTATACATGTTACTTCGGCAGAAGTTAACATAGCGCTGCTTGAAGATAAGCAATTGGTAGAACTGAATAAGGAAAAGAAAGAGAGCCGTTTTACCGTTGGAGATATCTATCTGGCACGGGTAAAGAAAATCATGCCCGGATTAAATGCAGCATTTGTTGATGTAGGATATGAGCGGGATGCTTTTTTGCATTACCTTGATCTGGGTCCGCAGTTTCAGTCGTTTACAACCTATATTGATTATGTGTTCAAGAAGGGGAAGGTAGCGGCATTTCAGCGGTTTAAGGGGAAGCCGGATATTGATAAGAAAGGAAAAATTACGCGGGTATTGCGTGAAGGGCAGAAAATATTGGTACAGATCGCGAAGGAGCCCATAGCCAATAAGGGTCCACGATTAAGTTCAGAGATCTCTATAGCGGGCCGGCATCTGGTTTTGCTGCCTTTTTCGGATAAGGTGTCGGTATCGCAGAAAATTGAATCATCAGAAGAGCGTATGCGGTTAAAGCAGCTTATCCGCAGCATCAGGCCGCATAATTTTGGAGTAATCGTTCGCACGGTTGCCGAAGGGAAGAAAGTGGCACAGCTTGATGCAGAGTTAAAGCAGCTATCGGGAAAATGGGAGTCGGCGCTGGAACACCTTCGTTCTATAAGGCCGCCCGGCCTTCTGTTAAGTGAAATGTCCCGGACAACATCTATTTTACGCGATATGTTAAGCGGTTCGTTTAGCCAGATTACGGTGGACGATGAAACCGTAGTTGAAGAGATACGTGAATACATTGAAGAGATAGCGCCGGAAAAGAAAAAAATTGTAAAACATTATACCGGCAAAGTAAATGTGTTTGAATACATGGGTATTGATAAGCAGATAAAAACGCTTTTTGGACGTACGGTACCATTTCGCAATGGCGCTTATCTTATCCTGGAGCATACCGAGGCGCTTCATGTAATTGATGTCAATAGCGGCAATATTGCCTCTGCTGGGATTGACCAGGAGTCAAATGCCCTGAGCATAAATCTGACGGCAGCCCAGGAGATAGCCCGTCAACTGCGGTTGCGTGATATCGGCGGCATCATTGTGATTGATTTTATTGATATGGTGTCGAACGAAAATAAGCAGCAAGTATTCGAACGGATGAAGGAATATATGAGCCAGGACCGCGCCAAGCATAGTATTTTACCCTTAAGCCGTTTTGGACTTATGCAGATTACCCGACAGCGCGTACGTCCGGAGATGAATATCAAGACAGTAGAAAAATGCCCGGTTTGCCGTGGTACGGGCGAGAGTATACCAAGCATACTGTTTGTAGATGAACTTGAAAATAAGGTGAAGAGTATTACTGCGGCAACAGGGATTAAATATCTTGAGATAAAGACGCATCCATTTATTGAGGCGTATATTACACGGGGCATATTTACCATCAGAAGACAGTGGCAACGTAAATATCACTGTCGCATGAAGATTACGGCTAATCCCTCAGTTAACCTCAACGAAACGGAGTTCTATGACAGAGAGGGGAACGAGATCAAGGTATAGAAAAATATTCCGGAAGAATTTTCGTTATTCAAACGTATATTTTTATGAAGAAGATCATTTTATTTTGGTTGCCGGTATTTACGATGACGCTTCAGGCACAGGTAAAAGAACCGGTAAAATGGATATTTGAAACAAAGTCCGTGTCGGCCACAGAAACCGATCTTCTTTTTACAGCATTGATTGAAAAAAACTGGCATCTGTACGGGCTGGATATACCGGAGAACGGGCCTGTGCCAACTTCTTTCAGATTTAATAAAAACAGCGGTTATTCCTTTTCTGGCCGTATACAATCAAAAACCAAACCGGAGCAAAAATATGACGAAAACTTTTTAATGACGGTTCCGTTGTACAGTGAAAGGGCGGTATTTATACAACGCGTAAAGCATCAGTCCCCGCAGTTTGCAGTAACAGGTGTTGTAGAATTTATGTCATGTGATAATATGCAGTGCCTGCCACCCAGGGAGGTGGAGTTTTCATTTCAGCTCAAAGGAGGGGATATTTCGGCCACCGCAACCAGTGACACACTGGTGCAGAGCGATACACAATCTGTACAATCAGACACCATGCCTGTTGCCACCACAATGGCAGATGGATTAACTGATCGTTCAAATACACAAAAAGGCATGCTTGCTTTTTTTCTGATGTCGTTGCTCGGCGGCTTGCTTGGATTGCTTACGCCCTGTGTTTTCCCGATGATTCCTATGACGATATCATTTTTTATGCGGCAGGCGCCAGATAAAGCACAATCGTATATACATGCATTATTTTATGGATTCTCTATTGTAATTATTTATGTGCTTATTGGCTTGCTGGTAGGGCTTACCAGCGCAGGGGCTAACCTGGGCACACAGCTTAATTCACACTGGTTGCCCAATTTGCTCTTTTTCGGATTGTTTGTTGCCTTTTCTTTTTCGTTTTTTGGCATGTTTGAGATTGTGTTGCCCGGAAGTATTGCCAATGCAGCAGATAAACAAGTATCGCGGGGAGGATATGGCGGTATTTTTTTCATGGCACTGACATTTGTGATTGTATCTTTTTCATGCACCGGCCCTATTATTGGAGCCATACTGGTTGAAGCAGCAACCGGCGTTTTACTCAAGCCGGTGGTGGGGATGCTTGGATTTTCACTGGGATTGGCCGTGCCGTTTACACTATTGGCAATATTTCCATCGGCATTATCACAATTACCCCGTTCTGGCGGATGGATGAACAGTATAAAAGTTTTTCTTGGCTTTGTTATGTTGGCGCTGTCAATGAAATTTCTTGCAAATATTGATCAGGCGTATCATCTGGAGATTCTCACACGACAGGCCTATCTGGTGATATGGGTGAGTATTTTTATTTTATTGTTTTTGTATCTGCTGGGAAAAATCCGTTTTCAACACGACAGTGAAACAATTTTTATTACTCCGGGACGTATGTTATTTGCCCTGGCTACTCTTGCATTTACGGTATATTTGATTACCGGTCTTGCCGGCGCACCGTTAAGGTCACTCAATGCTTTGCTGCCACCGCAGGGTAAAGAAGCGGTTTCTCAAAATAAAACCGTAAATACTATAATGCTTTGCGGACAGCCCTCATACAGTGACATAATGCATCTGCCGTATGGATTGCAGGGATACTTTGACCTTGACGAGGGACTCCGTTGCGCCCGGGAAAAAAATAAACCCGCATTGATTATTTTCAAGGGACACGCATGCAGTAATTGTAAGCAGATGGAAGCGAAGGTATGGAGCCGGCAGGATATACAGGAATTGATGAGCCGGTTTATTATTATAGCGCTTTATGTTGATGACCGAACGGTATTGCCCGAAGAGAAATGGATAAAATCAACGGTTGACGGTAAGATTAAGAATACAATAGGTAAGAAATGGGCGGATTATCAGATTTCGCATTATTCAATTAATTCACAGCCCTATCATGTGATGGTTGATACAACAGGCAGGCCTCTGGTGACGCCGGCCGGAACGATGCTTAATGCCAATGATTTTGCCGCTTACCTGCAATCGGGTTTAAAGCAGTTTGCCGGTCGTTGAACTCAGTTGGTCCAACTGCTGATCACTTTTCCCGATCCGGTGATTTTACGGTATATTTTCAGCGGAGTGACATTATAAAAAACTACATTTCCTGATCCGGAAATTTCGGCATCGAGAACATCCGTTACCTGTACAAGAATATCACCCGATCCGGAGACGGTTGCATTGCAATTGTCTTGAAGAAGGTCAATACTATGAATCTGGCCGGATCCTATAATTTCGAAAATTCCCTGACCATTTCGCCCGGCAAGGCGAATCTGACCTGAACCGGGTACTTCAGCAATAATATTACCCGCATCAATACCATAAAAATCAATATTGCCCGATCCGTTCAGTACAAACCGAAGGCGGTCCTGACTGATGTAATCGCAGGTGATTTTTCCACCGCCGGCAAGTTCAACCGAATAAATCTCGGGACTATGCACTTCAACATAAATGGGTTGTTTACTGCGCATGCAGCGTTTGGTGTTTTTATCAATGATGAGGTTAAAATTACGTCCTTCGATAGCGGTTTCAATATAAGGCATGAGTTCCTGGTCGGCCTTAACAATAACATAGGTTACCGTGTCCTGAACTACAAAAACTTCACAATCAATTTTAGCGATCACACCTTTAAACCCGCCGGGATAGCGGTTTTCACTGCTCATGTACCCATCCCCTTCAATACATCGCCATTTGCGGCACGATGAAAAAAGCACGACTGTGATCAGCGGCAATAAAAACAGAAGGAGTATTTTTCTATTCATAATAAAACCGGGAATTACAGATATACGGTATAAAGTTATTATTTTTTGCAAAAAACGAGCCGGGCAGGAGAAAAAAGTTTGCCACGATTATAGAAATACCTGATTAGCGACTATTATTCTTATGCGGAAAGAGACGTAATACGGGTTTATAAAAGATAATCAGCAGTAATAGAATTATTGCCGGAAAATTGGCTATTCGACCGATAAAATCGCCATGGCGAGTATAGAAGGTACGTTGATTGTTTAAATTGATTGAAGCTTTTAGTGCAGCAGGCACCCACCATTCGGCGCGCTGAACAATTTCGCCGCGTTGGTTGATGATAGCCGAAATACCTGTATTTGCCGACCGGGCAATACTTCGGCGTGTTTCGATAGCGCGGAGTTGCGAATAGCTGAGATGTTGCTTGTGGCCTGCCGTATTTCCCCACCAGCCATCGTTGGTAATCACCGCAATAAAATTAGCGCCATTATTGATATATCCGGTAACAAATTCGCCGAATACCGATTCGTAACATATCACAGGAGCTACACATACAACACTGTCGGTTGTATAAAAAACGCCTCTGTAATCTTGTGTGCCCCTGCTGCCTATAGGCCCTCCAAGGTCAATGGCCATATTCTCCAGAAATTTAAATAATCCGGGATACGGAAGCATCTCGACACCAACTACAAGTTTTGATTTGTGATAGATCTGAACAATTTGTGAGGTGTCAATCAAAACGGCAGAGTTATAGCTGTCGTACCATTCGTTTTGAGAAATCTGCCGTGCAGTGGGAGTAATTGAGTCGCGTGAGCCGTAAAGCCAGAGCAGATCGAGCCCTGTGATGTAATGAGCATGAGGAAACCGGGCGGTATACTGTCGCAGATGCCGGATAGTAGGATGCCGGTTGATAATATTGATCCATATATTGTTTCCGAGCGCTGTCTCGGGTCCGATGATCAGATCAGTTGAACTGTCGGCTTTGGATGAGGCCAGATCGAGCATAAGCTTCATCTGCTCTTCGTAGGGCATACCGCCAAATTTATCGTTATACGGATCAATGTTCGGCTGTATTACAACCACATTGCATGGATTGTTTTTTTCGGTATAACTATAGAAACGGATAAGTGAAAGGGATACGGGTATAGTGATTAGCAAAACCAATCCTATTGAAGTAATTATCGTTGAGGTGATTTTTTTTCCGGAAATCAATGATTGCAAAAGAAAAAAAACCATAAGGTTGATAATCAGTATCCACAGTGTACCGCCAAGAGATCCAGTAATCTCGTACCATTGAATGATATGGATATCTTTGGCAAAACCATTTCCGAGGTTGAGCCAGGGCCAGGTTATCTCAGCATCGAGATAGAAATATTCCCACGCAATCCATAAACATACGAAAGCTATATATCCGGCTGTTTGTCCGAGACGACGGCCGGCCAGATGGAAAAGCCAAAAAACAACTGTTGTTAAAAATGCGTTGGCTATTATGGCAAATATGGCTCCTCCTGCTGTTGAGTTATAAATCCACCAGGTACTGAGCAGGTTCCAGATAAGAAAAGCAATATAGCTATAAAGAAATAGTGTTCGCGGTTTATTTTTTTCTTTATTCAGCCGGATGTGTTGTTCGATAAAAAGCAGAGGAACAAGAGCGATCAAAGCAATAAAACCGGTACACCACGGCTGCCAGGGAAGACACAGCAAAACGCCGGATAATACAGCCAGTCCGAAAAGATAGATGCGTTTCACTTTTTTGTTTCATTAACATTGCATGCGCAACGGCCGGCCGTATCAGCGTTTTTGCATCCGCATGAATGGGCGGGGACCGAACCGCGTCCAAACAACGATTTAAGCCCAAGTCCGGCAAAAAGGACAACAACGACCAGAGTAGCTAATCCGATTATCTTTAAATAAATCATAACGCAATTATAGTTATTCTTTTTGAAAACGAAACAAAGGTTGTGTTAAGTATTCATAAACAGAAGGGATCGGGTTAAACCCGGATTTATCAGTTGAAAAAATCAACTGATAAACGCTCTTGAAAATTAATCCTTTGGAGCATAAACCAAAGGAAGATTTTCTACGGCGGCATCGCTTTCGCGTAGCTTCAGCAGAGCAAAGGGT
>CAZRNJ010000040.1:0-14003 GCA_964601385.1 uncultured Bacteroidales bacterium
AACTGACCTGGAATATCTACCGTGACACACTGATTGAACAGGCAGAACAGGGCGTTGACTATTTCACTATTCATGCCGGATTATTAAAAGATTATATCCCATGGGCGCTGAACCGCACTACCGGTATTGTCTCACGCGGCGGGGCTGCCATGGCCAAATGGTGTCTGGCGCATCAGCAAGAAAATTTTCTGTACACTCATTTTGATGAAATTTGCGAGATCCTGGCTGCTTATGACAGCGCCATCTCGATTGGCGACGGACTACGTCCCGGATCCATTGCCGATGCCAATGACAGAGCACAGTTTGCCGAACTGCATACGCTGGGAGAGTTAACCGGAAAAGCACGCAGGCATTATGTGCAGGTGATCATTGAAGGCCCCGGCCATGTGCCTATACAACTGATCAAAGAAAATATGGACCGCCAAACAGCCGAATGCTTAGATGCTCCATTCTATACGCTGGGCCCGCTGGTTACCGATATAGCACCCGGCTACGACCATATCACATCAGCCATTGGCGGCGCCATGATTGGCTGGTACGGCGCATCCATGCTCTGCTACGTAACACAAAAAGAACATCTCGGGCTGCCCAATTTGCAGGATGTCAAGGAAGGAGTGATCACCTTCAAACTGGCTGCTCATGCTGCCGACCTGGCCAAAGGCCACCCGGCGGCGCAAATCAGGGATAATGCCATCAGCAAGGCACGATTTGAATTCCGCTGGAACGACCAGTTCAACCTGTCGCTTGACCCACAAAAGGCAAAACAGTTTCACGATGAAAATATGCCGGAGGAAGAACAGAAAAACGATAATTTCTGCTCAATGTGCGGCGATAAATTCTGCTCAATGCGCGCAACTCACGATGCCATTAAGATCACAGAACAGTGCAAACAAAAAAACGCTGCAACCATTACGAATAAATAATTTCCATGTTCCGGCTTATTGTCATATCCTTTCCTGATTCAATCCCCGGCGAACTGCGTTTACTAAATCGCCTGTTCGAAAATGGACTTGAATCATTCCATCTGCGCAAACCGGAAATGAAACAAGCCGAGATGAGAAAACTTATTACCCGCATCCCTGCTGATTTCCATCAACGGTTAATCATCCATTCAAACTATTCGTTATGCAATGAATTTTCACTGAAAGGGCTCCATTTCCCTGCTGCTGCCCGTAATGAACTGCAGCGCTGGCTGGCATCCGGTAAATCTCTAAGCGTATCACTGCACACGACTACTGAAGTAAATGAGATAAAAGACAGGATAGATTATGCTTTCCTGAGTCCTGTATTCAACAGTATATCCAAACAAAACTATAAACCACCCATGAGCGTAACAGAGATCAGAAAAATTCTGAGCCACAAACACAAGTTTGATATTGTTGCCCTCGGAGGTATTGAACCGGAAACGATTGCCGAAATCAAAGATATGGGCTTTAACGGGGCCGCCCTGCTCGGTTCAATATGGATGCCTTATATTTCAGGAATGCCCGAAAGCCATATTGTTGATAAGTTTAGCCAATTCAGGAACGCATGCAACAATTGAAACAGGTGATGACTATTGCCGGGCTGGATCCCGGTGGCGGAGCAGGACTGCTGGCCGACATTAAAACCTTTGAAGCCCATCGGCTACATGGCTTGGGTGTTTGTTCGGCCCTAACCATACAGAACGAAAAAGAAATTGCGTCGGTTGACTGGTTAAGTACAAAACAAATCATACGCCAGATTGAACAAATTGATAAATGTTATACCTACACGGCAGTTAAAATCGGAATCGTTGAAAAGCCAGCAACACTAATTAATATCCTCGACTATTTTGACCACAGAAATATTTTTATCATCTGGGATCCTGTTCTTCAGTCGTCCAGCGGTTTCACCTTTATTCAACAGATAGATGCCGGTGAATTAAAAAATATCTGCAGCCGCATTTCACTCCTCACGCCAAACCTGCCTGAAGCGGATATACTTGCATATTATGCAGGCCAAACAAACAGCATAGAATGGATCAAAGCGACTACAGCCATAGGTTGCAGTATACTGCTTAAAGGCGGACATACCAATAGCACTGCTGTTAATGATATCTTATACACAAAGGATCATACCAGCATAATTAACGGAACACGCTATGCCGGCCATTCAAAGCATGGTACGGGATGTGTGCTCTCGGCATCCATTGCTGCAAACATAACCATGGGGCATACAACAGAGCAGGCCTGCAGGAATGCAAAAAAATATATTCATCGCTTTATGCTTAGTACAGAGACCTTATATGGATTGCATGAAAAACCAGACAGCCATGACTGAACGACCTGTTATCTGTCCATTGCAGGTAATCACTCCTGATCTGCCTGCTAACTTACTACCCTCAGCTGTTGAGAAGGCCTGCATATCCGGAGTTAAATGGTTGCAGCTACGAATGAAAAACCGGCCGGTTAAAGAAATTGAACAAACGGCCGCAGCTATAAAACAAATCTGTGATCGCTACAATTGCCGGCTTATCATCAACGATCATACTGATATAGCCATTAACACCGGCGCGTATGGGGTTCATCTGGGCATGGAGGATCTGCATCCGGCCGAAGCCCGGCGATTGAGCGATAATAAAGTAATAATCGGATGTACTGCAAACAGTTTTCAGCGGGTGCTTGAAGTGAGTCCTTATGCCGACTATATTGGCATAGGGCCCTATCGCTACACACGGACCAAAGAAAAACTCAGTCCTGTGCTGGGTATAGAAGGTATCAAAAATATCGTTGACCACTGCAGGCACAACCAAATCACTATTCCACTGATTGCCATCGGCGGCATTACGGTTGAAGATGTGACAGCACTGATAAGCACCGGTATTGACGGCATCGCCGTATCATCGGCCATTTTCAGCGCCATGGATATAAAAACCGTCGTAAGTTCTTTTTTATTATCTTTAAACGAGTCAATTAAAACGTACTGATATGGATGAACTGGTGATAGCAGGAAAAAAATTCGGATCGCGTTTATTTGCCGGTACCGGTAAGTTCAGTTCAAACGATCTGATGGAAAAGGCACTGGTAGCATCAGCAACCGAACTGGTAACTGTGGCTCTGAAGCGCATCAACCTGTCGGGAAAAGAAGATGATATGCTTGCTCATCTGCAGCATAAGCAGTTTGCACTATTGCCAAATACCTCGGGTGTACGAACAGCCAAAGAAGCAGTATTTGCAGCACAATTAGGACGTGAAGCACTTGAAACCGAATGGGTAAAGCTGGAGATTCATCCCGACCCCAAATACCTCCTTCCCGATCCGGTGGAAACGCTTAAGGCAACCGAAGAGCTGGCAAAGCAAGGTTTTATTGTATTGCCGTATATCCAGCCCGACCCTGTTTTATGTAAGCTGCTTGAAGAAGCCGGTGCAGCAGCGGTCATGCCTTTAGGATCGCCCATTGGCAGCAATAAAGGATTATGCTCCATTGATATGCTGAGAATAATTATTGAACAAAGTAATTTGCCGGTAGTGATTGACGCAGGTATTGGAACCCCATCGCATGCTGCCTTTGCCATGGAGTCGGGTGCTGATGCAGTGCTTGTTAACACAGCCATAGCAGTAAGCGAAAACCCCGTATCTATGGCAGAGGCATTTCGCATGGCCGTAGAGGCAGGCCGTAAAGCGTTTCTTGCCCGGCTTGGTAAAACGGCTCAATTTGCTAACCCAACAAGTCCGCTCACCTCATTTTTAAAATCAATTAATAATCCAAATTCTTAATCAACATGGGAAAAAAAATACTTATTGTAGATGACGACTTGCAGAACCTGCGGTTTCTCGAACTTGCACTAACGCATACCGGTTATACCGTTACATCTGCAAATAACGGCCAACAGGCATTTGAACTGTTCAACCGCTTAAATCCCGACCTGGTTATAACCGATATGTTTATGCCCAGGATGAATGGCATACAACTATTAAAAGAAATCCGGAAAATAAACCAAAAGATCCCTGTAATCGGATTCACAGGCGCGCATTTTGAACACGGCGATGAAGAGATGGATGATCTTGGATTTACCACAGTGCTTAAAAAACCCGTAGATACAGGACATCTGAAAGAAACCATTGCCAAATTACTTGACAATAAGAAATGATATTCAGAGAACAATTAGACAATATACGCCGCGACGAACTGCTGCACGAAATTGTTTCAAAAACCTGGCGCGATGTTGAACAGGCGCTGGCTCATCCGGGAAGCAACATTGGACATCTGCTTGCGCTCATATCTCCTGCTGCCGTTCCCTACCTTGAAGATATGGCCTCGCTAAGCCGTGAACTCACCCGCAAACGATTTGGAAACACAATCCAGCTCTATGTGCCCCTGTACCTGTCTAACGAGTGTTCAAATTCATGCCTGTATTGCGGATTCAATAAAAATAACCTTTACAACCGTGTTACTTTAACTACCGATCAGATATTGGCCGAAGCGAGAGTATTAAAGCAACAGGGTTTCGAACATATCCTGTTTGTAACCGGCGAATCGAAACACGCCAGCTTCGATTATATTCGTCAGGCACTAAACAACAACAAAAACATTTTCAGCTTGCTCTCTATCGAGGTACAACCATTAAGCACCAATGAATATCATATTCTTTCGTCTGAAGGACTAAATACCGTATATCTGTATCAGGAAACTTATAACCGTGAACTATATGCCCACTATCACCCGGCCGGTCCAAAGTCGGATTATAACTACCGTATTGACACCTATGAACGAATGGGAGAAGCGGGCCTGCACCGTATGGGGCTTGGCGTCCTGCTTGGGCTTGACGACTGGCGGACAGAGACCTGCTTTCTGGCTATGCATATCGCCTACCTTCGCCGCAAATACTGGAAAACAAAATATTCGGTATCCGTTCCGCGGTTCAGAGGAATCAAAGGAAGTTTTCAACCGCCATATACAGTCAACGACCAGGATCTGATTCAGATGATTTGTGCATTACGCATCTTTGATGAAAACCTCGAAATCTCATTATCCACACGTGAATCAATCAACTTGAGGAACCATGCCGTACCACTTGGCATCACGAGCATGAGCGCCGGTTCACGCACCAGTCCGGGCGGATATACCTGCCTGCCCGCATCGCTTGAACAATTTGAAGTGCATGATAACCGCACACCGGACGAAATACAAACCATGATCAGAAACAACGGATACGAGCCGGTATGGAAAGACTGGGATATCTATATGCAACAGGAAGCATAAGCGTAATCCAAATCAATCCAACCATGTTTACCGCCGGAGAACAAAAACGATACAACCGGCAACTGATTATTCCCGAAATCGGAGAAGAAGGGCAGCAACGGCTGAAAGCGTCACGAATACTGATTGTTGGTGCCGGCGGCCTGGGTTCAGCAGCATCCGTCTATCTTGCAGCAACCGGTATCGGAACACTTGGTATTATGGATGCCGACACGATTGACTTATCAAACCTTCAACGACAGATCCTTTACAAACACAGCGATACCGGACAGCTAAAAAGCAGTGTAGCCGGGACACGGCTAAGGGAGCAAAATCCATGGATCACCATCCACACCTATCCTGAAAAACTGACTCAGGCAAACTGCTCCATCATCAGGGAGTATGATATAGTTGTGAGTTGTCTCGATAATTCAGCAACCCGCTATCTTCTCGATGAGAACTGCAGCAAATATAACATTCCATTGGTTCATGCCTCAGTTTCAAAATTCGAGGCACAGGTGTCCGTTTTTAATTATAACAACGGTCCCTCTTATCAGGATGTTTTTCCTATTCCGCCAACATCCGATTTTGACACACCCGAAGCCAAGGGAGTCATTGCCCCTTTGCCCGGAATAGCAGGTTGTATGCAGGCCACAGAGGTAATAAAAATTATCACAAAAGCAGGACAACCACTATCAGAAAAATTGCTGATCATTAATACCCTAAACCCATCCTTCCGGATCATTAATTTAACCGCAGGTAATGATTAATACCGATTATCCCAATTTATTCAATATTCTCAAAAAGACGAACTAATTGAAATAATTTAGTTAAAGAAAAATTATTAAAAAATAACGCAACGACAGAGAATAATTATCTTAAAATCTTCCTTACAAAAGCCACAGTGAAATAAGACATCATAAACACTCCGGCAAACCCCTCGAATCCGGAGAAGAGGCGTGCTATGCTTCCATACGGGACCGTGTCGCCATAGCCGATAGTAAAAAAAGTGATCGCACTATGCGACATGCAAAGTCCAAGATACGTCAATGACTCAGGGTTACCGATGGCAGAACTGATCTTGTCGGTGCTGAATAAAGGTAAAAGAAAATACATAATGGTAAAGATGAACCAAACAAACACCACGCTTACCAGAACGCGGGCAGGGGCTGTGGCAAACAGTCCCATCCGGTCGAACACCAACCATTTAAAACCATATACAGGATACTCCCAAAGGGCTGAAAGCTTATTTTTTTTCAATGATTCTTCAAGGATTGCTTTTTGTTCAAGGCGCTTAAATTCAACGTATGCTTTGTCCTCATCGTCGTATTGACCGGTGACATTAAAATTTTGTTTCAGTATGCGAAACTGCTCTGCCTTACCACGGTTGGTAGATGACGGCTGGTTTTCAATCAACGATTTAACATTATTTACTTCCCAGTCTATATAAATTCTGCCTAATAAGCGCATACTCGAAAAAATAATCATGCGGATATTCACTGGAAATTCATACGGTCTGAAATCAATAATATCGCGAACGATAGTGTTCGAAAGATCAATGGTATTGCATTTTGCCATTCGCAAATCAAAATATCTGTCGAGGTGACAACCGCGAAAGGACACAACATCAAACCGGCTGTTATAAAACGAAATATTACCTGCGCCAAATTCAGTATTATCAAACGTGGCCTGCGTGTTTTCGAAGTCCATGAGTGAAAAATTTTTATTGCCACTGCCCATCACTGCACTTTTAAAACTAATGCGGCTGTTACGCAATTCGGACCCCTCAAAATCAATATCGCCATCACCGAACACGCAACGGTTAAAATTAATACGACCACCTCTGAATTCGACAGTACGAAAATCAAATTTCCCATTGCCAAATGATACTCTTTCAAAAGTAACATCACCTTCTCCGAATTTGGCAAAATGAAAATCAATTACCCCATTACCAAAACGGGCAACCTTAAAAGATACATCACCATCGGAAAAGTTCGTATTAATAAAATTTACATCACCATTACCAAATTCGGTATTCACAAACGATACATTTCCGGTGCCCAGCGTGGCATACTGGAAATCTTTCAGACCATCACCAATAACAGAATTCTTAAACTCAAGGTCACCGCCACTCATGTGGGCATTTGAAAAATCAAGATTTCCGTTTTTAAAATAAGAATAGGCAAATATCAAGTTGCCTTTACCAAAATTAGCATGCTTAAAATTCGTTTCACCATTAATAAACCAGGCATTTTCAAAAGATATATCGCCATCATTAAAGAGGCCATAATTAAAATCGGTAACCTCGAGAGAATCAAATACAGCGTACCGGGCCGAGAACTCTGAAAGATTAACGGGTTCCCGTTCACCCAATTTCCGTGTTTTGCGGTATTCGGTAAGCGAAAAGTTATTAATATAACAATGATCGAAGATCAGCGGTTCATGGCTGTCAATCATCTTATAAATGGTTTCGGTATCAATAAAGCCAATTTTTCGGACCAATGATTTCTTCAGCACCTTATTGCGGAAAGTAATAAAACACGTATTAGGATATACCTGACCGGTATCGGCCTTAAACTCTTTATTTTTTATTTCGACAGAATATTCGCTAAAATCGAACATGACCAATTTTTGTTGCCAATATACAAAAAATGTACAAGTATTATAATCTTGAAACGAAGTGAAATATTCAACGGTTGCCAAAATGCTGATCGGCAAAATCAAGAAACCGCTGCCAGTCCCAGGGTGTAATATCATGTTTTCCTTGCCTCAGGTGATACCCTATTTGTGTAATAAAAGGAGTATTAACAGGCGGCAAAACGCTAAGCGGGAGGGTTTGTTTCTGATATAACCGGTAAACCGGCGCAACATTCAGTGCAGCCAGCAACTCGCCTGCAGGGTCGGCATTAGCATCATCTGAAGCACTCGCAATATAAACAGGCCGGGGAGCAATGAGAGCCAGCAACTGGTGCTGGTCAACAGGCAATGCGTCTTCTCGTCCATTATACTTTTTAAAATTATTACAAAACCAGTGAGGGAATTTAGTATTAATAATTTCAACCGATTCTCCAAAGTTATGTCTGAATATTTTTGCGCCGCCGCAACCCGAATTATTGGAAATAGCCATTGCAAACCGTGTATCATTAGCAGCAGCCCATAAAGCGGCTTTACCCAAGCGTGAATGACCGATTACAAAAACTCTTGACGGATCAATTTCCCGGTCATTCACAAGGCAATCCATAACCAGTGATAATCCCCATGCCCAAATGCCTATAGCGCCCGTTTTAGCATCGGACACAGGCAGGTCAAGCAATGGCAATACACTTTCGCTTTCACCTCCGGGATAATCAGGATACAAATCACCATAATAAACAGTAACCAATCCATAGCCACGTTCAAGGATCTGCTCCACAGGCCAACGCGAGGCCTGAATACCTCTGGAAGTAACCAGTTCTTGATTTTTCTCCTGTATATATTTATCAGCCATCCAGGAATGAGCCATCGTTATAGACGAATCGGGGTGGATACAATGATTGCCACAAAAATTAAGTCCGAGAAATACAGCCACCGGCCCGGAAATACTCATTGGCAGATACATCAACACATCAATATCACGCTGTTTTCTTTTGGCAGAAAGGCGTATAACCAGCTCTTTACGCACAGCCAGGCCATTCATAGCATTAACAGTAACTGAACGCATGATATAACGTGTCTTCAACTTTTTCCGTGGCATATAGCCATAAACCTCCGTCTCAAAAATACTGAGCAAAGCAGGCCTTGCCTTTTTTTGCCATTCAACGGTATCGGAAATCAACGAACCACCGGGAATCTGAAGGACATCCGGAAGATGAAGTGCCGGCAACTGTAATTGGTCATCACTAAGCGGTTTCTGTTGCGAGAAGCACAGTAAACTGCAGAAAAAAAAGACAATCATTATACGTTTCATTTCTATTCATGTTGAAGTAAATCGGGTCTGCGTTCCGAAGTTTTTTGCAGGGCTTGATCCATTTTCCATTTATCAATGGCCGCGTTATTACCAGAGAGCAGTATTTCAGGGACTTTCCATCCATTATATTCGGCGGGCCGGGTATAAACGGGAGGAGCAAGCAAACCATCCTGAAAAGAATCGGATAAAGCAGAAGAGCCGTCTGAAATAGCCCCAGGCAGCAGCCGAACTACACTATCGGTAATTATTGCAGCAGCCAACTCACCACCTGAAAGAACATAATCGCCCACCGAATATTCGATAGTCACAAGATGATCACGTATACGCTGATCAATCCCTTTATAATGACCGCACAAAATAATAATATTATTCAATGTTGACAACCGGTTGGCGTGCTGCTGGTTATATTGCAATCCATCAGGTGAAGTATAAATAATCTCTTCATATTTCCGTTGGGCAGTGAGCGACAGAATCGCTTTGTGCACGGGTTCGATCTTCATCACCATACCGGCCTCTCCACCAAACGGATAATCATCAACTTGGCGATGTTTATCCGTACAATAATCACGAATATTATGAAGATAAATTTCAACAATTCCTTTGTTGACGGCTCGTTTGACGATAGAGTGATCAAACGGTCCGGAAAGCAGTTCGGGTAATACGGTAAGTATATCTATGCGCATAGTTCATAAAAAAAAGCAGGCCTGTAAGCCGGATTCTGTCGTGTTCTATCATTTCTCTACGGCGCCGGTTTCCCGGCACCCCCAGCGGCTTACCCCCCGGCATCAGGCGGGCGGCCTTCAAGCACCGGTATACATAGCCTTGCAACCCACAAGACAGACAGCTATGATGTCGCCATCACAACTAACAGGTTCTTACCCTGTCTTCTCACCCTTACCCCGCCGAAACGGGGCGGTTATTTTCTTCTCTGTTACTATACCCTTACAGATATCTCCCTCGCGGAAGTATGGCGCCCTTTGTTGTCCGGACTTTCCTCCCCTCTGCTGTCTGCAGAAAGCAAAGGAGCGATAGAACGGCCTGCTCCGGTACAAAGGTACGACTTTTTTTTATCGCTGGTCCCCTGAATATCCATATTACCATACTGTCTAAAATAAAACCGGGTATTCCCAAATACTACTTTTATTAGGATCCCTCCATTATTTTTGATTGTTATTATTGTTTCTGAAAAAACTTTAAATTTGAGCAGTATAAAATCCGCGGAATGACAAAAAAAAATAAACTACAAAAAAAACAAACTCAGCCAGCGGTATCTCTGGAAACTGGTACTGATAAACCCGGGATAAACCGAACGCACATATTCCTTATTCTTATTTTACTCTCTGCAGCAACCTATCTCAGCTACCTCCCATCGCTTAAAAACGGCTTCACCAACTGGGACGATCCGGGATACGTAATAGACAATGATCTTTTAACCAAGGTTGATAAAGACAACGTTCTTTCGTCAGACAACATAAAAGAGTTTTTCAAAATAAAAAACGAGGTGATGCTAAACTATCACCCATTAACCATGATCACGCTCGCATGGGATTATCGCAAGGCATGGCAACGTGAGAAACTTTTTGCCGAAGACATCCATCTCGACCCGCGTCCGTTCCATAACACCAATCTTCTGTTACATATCCTAAATACGCTAATGATTTTTTGGCTTATCTATGCGCTTACCAAAGGCCGCATCTGGATAGCCATTATTACTTCTCTATTATTCGGTGTCCACCCTATGCATGTTGAATCGGTTGCATGGGTATCGGCGCGTAAAGACCTGATGTACACCCTGTTTTTTTCGTTAGGGTTATTGTGTTATATCCGCTATATCCGTGAAAACAACCGGAATAAACAGATATTACTCTACCTGCTCACACTATTGTTATACCTTTCATCGCTCTTGTCTAAAGCCATGGCAACGGTTTTTCCGCTGGTATGCTGGCTCATTGATATTTATACGGGACGTATGAAATTTTACGAGATACCTGTTATCGGATATCTTGCCGCAAGGTTTAAAAAAGAACAAAAAAGCAGCATGCTCACCGCATTGATAAAACGGGGCTGGTTTTACGATAAACTGCCTATGCTCATCCTTTCAATTGTTTTCGGGCTGATTGCTGTTAAAATCCAGTCAAAAGAAGCCATCAGCCATACCGACTCATTAACAGAAAAAATACTAATCTCGGGTTACGGATGGTTAATGTACATCTGGAAATTTATTGCGCCTGTTCATCTCTCCACTTTCTATCCATATTTTGACTTTCTGCGGGATAAAAATCTTCAAACCCCTCTATGGTTCTATCTTCCGGCAACTGCATTTTTTATCACACATATATACCTACTGGTACAGCTTATCCGCAAAGGCCTGACGGAGGTCAACCGCGCTGTTTTTTTGGGCTTACTGTATTATTTCTTTGGCGTTATGCTGGTATTAAAATTTCTTTCTGTCGGCGCTGCCATCATGGCCGACCGTTACACCTATCTTTGCTATACCGGACTGTTTTTTATCGCGGGCTGGTATATAGACCGGTTGGGGCAAAAATCAACAGGGCATGTGCGTATACTGATTCTCAGTGGTGCAGCGATATGGATCATATTACTTTCGGCTGCCACCTATAACCGCACAAAGGTTTGGAAAAATGCAAAAGTATTATTTACAGATGTTATCAATAAATATCCTCTGCAAGTAGAAGATGCATATAAAAACAGGGGTAATTATTTTGCCATCTTTGAACAGGATTACGAAAGAGCCCTTGCCGATTACGAATCGCTCATCACCATGAGCCGTAAGCTTTACGACCATGGAGTAGATTTAGACAAAGCAGCCGAGGCCTACTCGAACTTGGGAAATATTTATGCGCTGAACGCCGAGAAATACCGGAACCAGGCGCTACAGATGCAACAGGAAGGAAAAACAACCGAATATAAAACCTTAATCACACTCTCGGTAAAAAACATGAATGCTGCTGCTGAGGCCTATAGCCAGTCAAGCAAATACGACCCGAAATTTATGGATGCTTACCTGAATAAAGCGACGATGTTTATTAAAATGAATGAATACATCCGGGCATCAGAATCTTTTGAACAGGCCTATCTAGTTGATTCGACACTACTGCGCACAAATGCAGATTTTTATTTTTACCGTGGTTACAGGCAATTTACCGAACAAAAATACCTGCAGGCAATTAGCAGTTTCAACAAAGCCGATCAGTTGCGGCCAAATAACAGAGATATTTATTACAATATTTCGGTTTGCCACCTTTACCTGAACAACAGGGATGAGGCAATACGCTGGGCGATTAAAGCCAAAGCGGCAGGACATACTGCCATTGACGGCTATCTGAATTCAATTAAACAAAACGTCCGATGACCGGAAAAATGTTCCGTTGGGGAATTATTGGCTGTGGCAATGTAACAGAACACAAAAGCGGCCCTGCATTAAGTAAGGTATCTGATTCAATGATTGCAGCCGTTATGCGCCGTGACGGAAAAAAAGCTGCCAACTACGCACAGAGACATAACATAAAAAAATGGTACACCGATGCCTCCCAACTAATCAACGACCCTGATGTAAACATTGTATATGTTGCAACACCCCCCTCGTCGCATGCTGCCTATACCATCGAAGCGCTGAAAGCAGGCAAACCGGTATATGTCGAAAAACCAATGGGTTTAAATTACCGCGAATGTTCTGAAATGATTGAAACAGCAAAACGTATGAACCTGGCTCTATTTGTGGCTTATTACCGGCGTGCCTTGCCTGAATTTATTGCCATTAAGAAGCTGATTGACGAAAAAAAAATCGGCGACATCCGTATGGTTAATATTACACTGCATCTGAACCCGCGCGAAGGAGACAATGGTGAAAACAAACACTGGCATGTACTACCTGAAATAAGCGGAGGCGGACATTTTGCCGACCTTGCCCCGCATCAATTCGACCTGATGGAATACTTTTTTGGCCAGATAGAAGCCATCAGGTCGTTTGCTGTCAACCAGGCAGGATACTATACTGCCGAAGATTGCGTTACTGCATCGTTTACCTTTTCAAATGGAATCATTGGTAACGGAAGCTGGTGTTTTACGACCCATGAATCCTGCCGGAAAGACGAAACCGTAATCTTAGGATCGCAAGGAAAAATCATTTTCTCAACCTTTGACCACACACCTGTGATACTTGTTACAAAAGATAAATCCGAATCACTATCCTTTAACAGACCTGAGCATATACAACAGCCACTGATACAATCGGTAATTGATGAACTGAGAGGACAGGGTAAATCACCCTGCGATACACATAGCGCAGCCAGAACAACAAAGCTGATCGAAATGACACTGAAAGAATATTACACGCATATCCATGGGCGGCATAATGAGTGAATATACGATTATAAAGAAGTTACCGGCAAAGATAAAAAACTAACTCCGACAAATAAACCGTTTACAATTTTGGGACAATTTTTAAAGGTTGAAACGAATAAAAAAGTATTTTTGCTAAATAACCTAGGACAGTAAAAAATGGAGATAAAAACAGACTTATACTTGGGTGACAGCAAAGAGCAATTAAAATTACTACCTGACAATTCTGTGGACTTGATTATTACTTCCCCACCCTATGCCGATCAACGGAAGAATACATATGGTGGTATTCACCCTGACAAATACGTTGAGTGGTTTTTGCCTTTTTCTGAACAACTTTTGAGAGTTCTAAAACCGACAGGGACATTTGTATTAAACATCAAAGAAAAAGTTGTTGAAGGAGAAAGAAGTACATATGTGATAGAAATCATTTAAGAGATGAGAAAGCAGGGTTGGCTCTGGACAGAAGAATTTATTTGGCACAAAAAAAATAGTT
>CAZRNJ010000041.1:0-13837 GCA_964601385.1 uncultured Bacteroidales bacterium
GCTATTACCTGTGCGCAAATCATTGCCAATGCCTCGGCCTGAGTCGGATTGACCTTCCCCGGCATGATAGAAGATCCCGGTTCGTTAGCCGGCAGTATTAATTCCCCGATACCGCTATTAGGGCCAGATGCCAGTAAACGAATATCCTGTGCCAGTTTCATCAGAATCACAGCATTAAGTTTAAGCGCCGATGACACTTCCACCAGTGCATCATTAGCTGCCAGCGCCTCAAATTTGTTGGGCGCCGGCACAAATGGCATATCTGTATATTCGGCAATAAGCGCTACGGCTTTAGCTGCAAAGCCATCCGGCGCATTTAACCCGGTGCCAACAGCCGTTCCCCCTATTGCCAATTCAGACAGATGGTTGAGCGATTGCCTAAGAGCCCTGATTCCGTTTACAACCTGCGTCACATAACCCGAAAACTCCTGTCCGAGAGTCAATGGCGCCGCATCCATCATGTGTGTCCTGCCTGTTTTTACAATATTTGAAAATTCATCCGCCTTAACCTCTAATGCCCTATGCAACTCCTGCAATGCCGGAATCATATGCCGGTCAATAATCCGGTAACAGGCAATATGCATGGCTGTCGGGAATAAATCATTGGTTGATTGCGACATATTTACATCATCATTAGGATGCAACTGCGGTTTCCCTTCTCCGGGGATACCGCCGCTAAGTATATGCGCACGATTCGAGATTACCTCGTTCATGTTCATATTTGTTTGTGTCCCCGATCCGGTTTGCCATATCACCAGCGGAAAATGATCATCCAACAACCCTTGCTCAATCTCGTCGCAAACGGCTGCAATTAATTTTCCCCGCTCTTCACTCATCACTCCGCAATGTACATTAGCCATTGCTGCTGCTTTTTTGGCAACAGCTAAAGCATGAATCAGCTCAACAGGCATTAACTGCCCGCCTGCTGTAAAGTTCTCCAGTGATCGTTGGGTTTGCGCGCCCCATAACCGATCGGCCGGAACACGCACTTCACCCATCGTATCTCTCTCGATTCTGAATTTCATCATTAAAGAAATTTTATACTCTCTTTTATCCATTCAAAAATAATAACAATGAATGAATAAAATGGGATTATATTTGTAAATATATTAAAAATCAAACACAATTGAAAATACATCATTTAAACCAGCAGGTTGATGTAAACCATCCGGCAATAACCATTGGCTTTTTCGATGGAGTACACAAAGGACACCGCAAAGTAATTGACACTCTCAGGCGCGAAGCACAACGACATCAGGTCGCTTCGGCAGTAGTTACATTCTGGCCGCATCCACGATGGATAACCGGGGGAGGCGATAAACTGAAATTATTATCCACACTTGCTGAAAAAACACGGCTGATCGAGTTATGCGGTGTTGATCATTTGATTATCATCCCGTTTACACCTGAATTTGCAACCCTCAGCGCAATGGATTTTCTCAAACAATATATTGCAGATAAAATTAAACCCGGTCATCTGATTATCGGTTATGATCATCATTTCGGCAACAACCGTGAAGGAGACACCGGAATGCTTAAAAAAGTTGCCGGAGAGTTTAAATTTATTCTCCATACGGTTAATGCGGCAGATGAAAATGAAATAGCCATTAGTTCAACAAAAATTCGCAATCTGCTGCTTCAGGGTGAGGTTGAAAAAGCATCATTATTACTTGGCCGGCGCTACGATTTTTCATCAGTTGTAGTAAAAGGTCTGCAAATCGGACGGGAAATTGGTTACCCTACCGCGAATCTTCACCTCGAAGATAATTACAAACTCTTGCCTGCAGATGGCGTTTACCTTGTAATTGCTGATTTTGAGACGCGAAAAGAATTTGGCTTACTTAATATTGGGAAAAATCCCACGATCCCGGAAAAAAAACTGACACACACAATTGAATTACATATCCTGAATGTGAATGAAAACTTGTACAATCAGCATATCCATGTTTCGTTTATTTGCCGTTTGCGCGACGAAATGCTGTTATACAGCAAAGAAGCATTAACCCGGCAAATTGCTACAGATATCGAAAATGCACGGCAGATCATCCGGCAAAAACAAATCAGTTTGAAACCGTAATATCCTGACCTGATACCGACACCCGGTATTGTTTTAACGGAACCGTAGCCGGCCCTTCATCAGTAGGATCGCCATTCATCAAAAAAAAACGCGAATTACAACATCCGCAACGTGTAAATATGTTATCCGGATCAATTGAAACAGCACAATTTTCCTGCACCTTGTACGTGCATGTCCTGTCGTATGCATAAAACTCATACTCATTCAGCCGGTAAAGAATTATTCCGTGCGGTGTTTGATTATCCCCGATAATATCATTGGTAATCACAGCATAGTTGCCCGGTACCTTTAACATTGAATACTGTGGCCACGAAAGAGATATTTTAAAATTAACGTAATAATAAGGCACCTGTTGCTCCTTGTCCTTCCTGCAACCGGCAAAAGAAATAAAAAACACAACCAAAAACAATACAACCCGGTATTTCATAATACAAAGATAAATGATTTATAATCACCCAAACTGTACCCAGTACCATCAGAGAAGAATAAATTTAAAAGAAATGGTATATTTGTTGCGCAGATTCTAACAAAACAACCACCGAAAAAAAATAAAACTATGAAAAAAGCAGAAATTCACACCGCCAAAGGGATCATGAAAGTTATGTTTTACGAAAACGATGCCCCTAACACCGTTGCAAACTTTATCAAGCTTGCTGAATCCGGTTTTTACAACGGGTTGAATTTTCACCGGGTGGTTCCCGAATTTGTAATACAAGGCGGTTGTCCGCGTAAAGATGGTACCGGAGGCCCCGGATACACCATCAAGTGCGAACTCGATGGAGGAAACCAGTTTCACGACCGTGGGGTACTGTCTATGGCACATGCCGGCAGAGATACCGGCGGTTCCCAGTTTTTTATCTGCCTGAACCGTCAATATACCAAACACCTCGACCGGAAACATACCTGTTTCGGGAAGGTGTATGAAGGAATAGACATCATTGACCAGATACACGAAGGCGACAGCATTGATAAAGTAATGATTTTTGAAGAATAACTATTCCGGATGGCAGTACCTGTTTGCCGTATTTCTTTTTTGGTATCGCTGCTCGCTGCGCAGTTCTCCTTTTTGTCAGCCCAATAAAAATTGCGGAAACGATTAAGAATTTGTATATTTGTTCAACCGTATGGAAGATTTGATTAACATACTATTTATTATCGGCAGCATAATTGCCGTGATTATCAGTGCCACCAGAAAAAACCGCAAAACAAAGCAACCGGCCGCTGAGGTGTTACAGCAAGACCCGCTGCGTGTCTTATTTGAAGAATTACTGCCACCTGAAACGGCTACCGAATCAATCAGCGAAGAGACAAGTTCCGAAAAAATTATTGACGAAGAAGCAGAGTTAATTAAACCTGAATCCGTTTCAATAATACCTGCTTATCAGCCATTGATTATGCCGGATGAAAATCCGGATGAAACAACTGAAACAGTAACTGGTCCCTTTTCCGGCGAATCTTTCAATGCCAAAGATGCTGTAATTTATTCTGAAATTTTTAAACCCATTTATTTTTAATACGTTTTTTTATTTTTCAATTATTTTTCTTATCTTTGTATAAGAAAGAGTTCCGGATGGCCGGAATTCTTTTTGTTTTTAACAGGGACTACAAATGGATGCATTTAATTACATAACCGAAGAGGGGTTAAAAAAACTAAAAGACGAACTCGACCAGTTGGAAAAAGTCGAACGCCCCGCCATTTCAAGACAGATCGCTGAGGCCCGTGAAAAAGGCGACCTCTCTGAAAATGCCGAATACCATGCAGCCAAAGAGGCACAGGGCATGCTTGAACTGCGTATTAACCGTCTGAAAGATACTGTTGCCAAATCAAAACTGATTGATGAAAAAAAGATTGATACATCAAAAGTGCGTATCCTTCATAAGGTTACCATACGCAATAAGAAAAACAATTCTACAATGATCTACACCCTTGTCCCCGAAGGCGAAGCCAATCTGAAGGAAGGTAAAATTTCGGTTAATTCACCCATCGCCAAATCATTGCTTGGCAAATCGACCGGCGAATTAGTGGATGTTGTAACCCCTTCGGGTATTATCCCTTTTGAAATCATTAAAATAAATGCCTGACGTATATGGCCACAATTTTTTCCCGGATAATCAACGGGGAAATCCCCTGTTATAAAATTGCTGAGAACGAAAGTTGTTTTGCATTTCTCGACATCAATCCACTGGCCAAAGGACATACGCTGGTGGTTCCCAAAACAGAAACCGACTATATTTTTGATCTTGAAGACAAAACACTGGCAGAGTTAATGCTCTTCGCAAAAAAAATTGCCCCTGCCATACAAAGCGCTGTGCCATGTAAACGCATTGGTATTGCTGTTCTCGGCCTTGAAGTGCCGCACGCACACCTGCACCTTGTGCCGATTAACAGTGGCTATGATATTGAATTTTCCAAACCCAAACTACACCTTTCCGAAAGCGAATTTGCCGATATCGGATCCCGCATCAGACAGGCAATAAAATAAACATCTTCCTGATTAGAAAGCACATTAAAGCTATCGGTTTAACCGGTAGGCCAATCCAGCCGAAACATTAATAAGATGGATCTGCTGGTTTATTGATTGAGTTAATTGAATACTATGAGTTGCAATCGGAAATATTATAAGGATCAATAATATAATAAGGCGCTTTGACTGAAGCAGAACCGGTTATCAAAAAATCAGGTTCAGAGTATAAATAGCAACCATCTACTACCAATGACATCCTTTGTGAAATCCGGAGATTTAATTGGAAACCGGTTCCTAAACATAATTCGCCGTCATTTGCTTCTAACTGCTCAACAATTATATAATCATTACCACCATTACCACCGCTAATTCCAACCAAAGGCGAGCTAAATAATCCATATCCGGCCGTCAGCCGAAACAATAAATCAATCTGCTTCAGTGAAAATGAGTACGATGGTCCGATTAATAAAAAATGCGAACGCCAGTTATAAGTAGACAACCGCCAACTTAGTTCAGGCCACTTGGTCGAATACATATCCAGTATTTCCGAGCCATCAATCGAATTCCTGGCATAGGAATTTTGAAAATAAATACCAGCATTATAGTAAAGTTTAATATTAGAAGTAAACGTAAATTGCAACCCTCTTTCAGCAAGTCCTGATTTTTCACTTTTTGCGTTCTTTCTTGCAAAATAACTAATCGGGAAAGCAGGTCCTACGGATGCCGCAATCTATCCAATATTTAAACTATCGCTCTGTGCAAATACCGTTACTGTTGATTGTACAATCATTAAAAAAAACAACAGGTTTCTCATCGCTTTGATTTATTAATTGTTAATTATAATTTTGCAAGTTTTTTATTTCACTCTACCCGGATTTTGTGAGATAAATGATTTCCAGTTTTTAACAATCCCTTTCGGGCTGTTGAATTTTTTCTGATACGAATGACAAAGAGCAGCGGCCAGTGCATCCGTGGCATCAAGGTAATCGGGCAACTCATCATATTTAAAAACCTTCCGCAGAATTGCTGCCACCTGGTCTTTTGATGCAGTGCCATGGCCGCTGATTGCCATCTTAATCTTCCGGGGGGCATATTCAAAAATAGGTATGTTGCGTGACAGGGCTGCGGATATTGCTGCGCCCTGCGCACGGCCAAGCTTTAACATTGACTGCACATTCTTGCCGTAAAACGGCGCCTCAATCGCCAGCTCATCCGGCTTGTATTCATTAATCAGTTGAACAGTGCGTTCAAAAATCCGTTGTAATTTCACATAATGATCATCGTACTTATGCAGTTTCAGTATCCCGATGGTCAGCAGTTTCGGGGTCTGTGCCGATTGGCAGATCACGCTGTATCCCATAACAGTTGTGCCCGGATCAATGCCCAGAATGACTCTCCCTTCAGTACTTTTGCTGCTATTAATCATCATTCCGACAAAGGTTGTGGCTTCTTGGCCAGCCAAAGCGAATTGCTGAAACGGTGCAGAGGAGCAGGGCTTTTTAAATGTAAATCCTGATATGGCTGGGTATATGATTTGAACGAACCTGTAGTCAGATAATTTAAAGCAGCAGCATAACACGGATCATTCACTGATGCCCAGTCATAACGCACATCATCATACTGCCAGG
This sequence comes from uncultured Bacteroidales bacterium, assembly GCA_964601385.1. Classification (GTDB taxonomy): domain Bacteria; phylum Bacteroidota; class Bacteroidia; order Bacteroidales; family JBBRXJ01; genus CAZRNJ01. The sequence continues at coordinate 6,171 of CAZRNJ010000041.1, forward strand.
AGTCCGGCATAATTCCCGAAAAGTATCTGCCCTGGCTCCAGCCATTCAATACCTCGAACACAATAGGAACAAACACATACTCCTTATAATCAAAAGTAATCATCCCTACCGGCTTCCCGTGCGTTGGCATTCCAACTACCTTAACTGTCATATACGGTTTCAATCCATTAATCACTATCTCACTTGCCGAGGCAGTAAGCGGTGATGCAATAACGACAACTTTGTTTAAATTTAAATTATTCGCCATAAGCGTAAACCGATCATCAAAATTATTCTGGCTCAGTTTATCGTTAAAAATATATTTTGCAAACACAGCATTTGAAGCCGAGACCGGTACAGCATAACTGGCAAGGAAATTGGCTATATCTGTTCTGCCACCTCCATTGTAACGTAAGTCAATGATCAGCTCATTCACTCCTGCCAACTTAAAGGTTGTGAAAACGGTATCCAGTTCTTGCTGGGTTGGGGCAATAAATGATTCCAGCACCAGATAGCCAATGTTCTTACCCGATGCGTTGTAAACACTCGAATGCAGCACCGTATTCATAAATATTTTCTTTTTCGAAACACTGAATGAATGACTGGCCTGCAATCCATCAACAAACGAAAGCGTTTTTGTAACACCTTCAACATCCTCTCCCATCAACAAAACAAAATTTTCAGCAGTCACAGGGATGCCGTCAATATTTTTAAGTATCCATCCCCTGCGTACACCCAGCGGATAGAGCGGAGAATCGTTAAAAATAAATGCAACATAAAAATTATTGTACGAATCATATAAAAACTGCAAACCAAATCCGACATAAGTGCCCTCAACAAAATACTGGTTAAACTCGCTCTGCGTGGTAATAAAACTCCATTTATCGAGTGACTTGTACCGGATAGCTTCAAGTAATTCCTCCGGGTTTCCATAGTCGTCATAATCCAGATCTGCAGGAATATATTTATACCAGAAATAGTTTTCGGTCATGATATTATATAGTTCCTCAACCGCCAGCTCCTGCTCCGAAACCGGCTCGATGACATCGCTGAAGATGTCCATCTCTTTACGGCACGAAAAAAGTGTCGTAAACAAAACGACCAAAACAAAAATTAATATGTTTGTTCGTCGAACCATGCACTAATTATTCGTAAAGATAAGAAAAAAATAAACTACCTTGAGGCAGAAGAGTATAAAGCTCACTTATCCTGATATACTATGTTATCGCAATCGGTTTGCTACGCTTCCGAAATTTTGTATCAAAAAAAAACAGCAGAATATCTGAAAAAAACGGTATATAAATCTGTTTAAAAAACTATCAGTTAATGATATCAAAACCGGTATATTTTCTAAGAACTTCAGGAATAACAATTCCTCCGGGTTTCTGATTATTCTCAAGGATACAGGCCACAATACGCGGCAATGCCAGCGCACTGCCATTCAGTGTATGGGCTAACTGTGTTTTTTTATCTCCTTTATCTTTAAACCGCAGTTTAAGCCGGTTGCTCTGGAACGATTCAAAATTAGACACCGAGCTTACTTCGAGCCAAATCTTCTGCGCTGCAGCAAAAACTTCCAGGTCATAGGTACACGCTGACGCAAATCCCATATCGCCGCCGCAAAGATGAACCACCCGGTAGGGTAACTGCAATTTTTTAAGTAAGCCGACAGAATGAGCCACCATCTCTTTCAATGCCTCATACGAATTATCGGGATGTTGAATCTGCACTATCTCCACCTTGTCGAACTGATGCACACGATTGAGCCCGCGAACCAATTTGCCATACGACCCGGCCTCCCGCCTGAAGCAAGGAGTATAGGCGGTATTTTTAACCGGCATTTCTGAACTGTCGAGAATAACATCACGATAGAGGTTCGTGACAGGCACCTCGGCTGTCGGGACTAAAAAAAGATTGTCTAATGTAACATGATACATCTGTCCCTCTTTGTCGGGCAGTTGTCCGGTACCAAATCCAGATTCTTCATTTACCATAAATGGCGGCAAAATTTCAGTATAGCCCGCTTTTTCGGCCTCATCAAGAAAAAATGAGATTAGCGCCCGTTGTAATTTTGCCCCTTTGCCGATATAACATGGAAAACCGGCTCCGGTGATTTTATTCCCAAGATCAAAATCAATGATGTTATATTTTTTTGCAAGATCCCAGTGAGCCATAGCCCCTGCATCAAGCACAGGCATTACACCTCCCGACTCAACCTCTACATTATCTTCAGAACTTTTTCCTGCCGGCACCGAATCATGTGGCGCATTGGGTATGGTAACTAAAATATCCTTAATTTTTATCTCAATAACCGCCAGTTCGTTTTCCAATTTCTGAATTTCCTCTTTTAACGTTCCGGTCTTTATTTTCAACTCACCGGCGCCGGTATTGTTGCCTTGCTGAAACATTGTCCCAATCTGCTTTGAAATCGAATTAATCTCGCTCTGTGCCTGATTCATCGTATTCTGGCATGCACGCCGTTGTTCGTCAAGCCGAATAACTGCATCGATAGCTGAAGTAAAATCGGCATTGCGTTTTGACAGGCGGCGGATGATCCCATCCTTGTTATCGGTGATTTGCCTGATCGTAAGCATTGTTTTTCAATTACTATGAAAGGATTAAAAATAAAAATCTCCTGGCTTCTTCAATGAGCAGGAGATTTCATCGTTAACCGGTTGGATTATTTTTTCACAGGAATAACAGAAACATAGGATCTGTCTTTTTGCTTCTTGCGGAATTCAACTTTGCCGTCAACCAGCGCAAACAAAGTATGATCTTTCCCCATCCCAACATTACGGTCCGGATGATGTGTCGTTCCGCGCTGACGTACAATAATATTTCCGGCCTTGGCCACTTCGCCGCCATACACTTTTACGCCCAATCGTTTACTGTGACTTTCCCGGCCGTTACGCGAACTGCCTACTCCTTTTTTATGTGCCATATAACACGAATTAAATTATCTATTCCTTAACTGCCTTTTTTCTTGTTGTCTTCGGTTTCGCCGGTACTGCTGCTTCATCTACCGGCTCCTCCGGCCTGACTTTCGGTTTGGCTGCACTTTTTGTTACAACCTTTTTATCTGATGCCGTACGGCTTTTACCCTTTTCCAGTATTTCTTCTACCTGTACCTGCGTAAGCTGTTGTCTGTGATTATTCAGTTTCTGATATCCTTTGCGTCTTTTCTTCTTGAACACGTGTACCTTATCTCCTTTTACATGCTGAAGAACAGTGACCGCAACCCGTACCCCATCAACAAAAGGTGTACCCACATCAATTTTTCCTTCATTCTCGAGTAGCAATACTTTATCAAATTCAACCTCCTGCCCTACTTCATTCGCCAGACGGTGTACATAAAGCTTACTGTCCTTTTGAACCTTAAACTGTTGCCCTGCAATGTCAACTATAGCATACATAAAAATTTCGTTATTAAAGTCCTACAAAATATAATGGAGTGCAAAAGTATAAAAACTTTGCTATTTACAAATAAATATTAACGAATTATTTTGCTGTCCGAAAAAACTATATATTTGGCAAGCAAAACCAATACCATGTATAAACCATTTGATTTTTAACAGTTTGACAAGCAATGGCTTAAAAATAATATCGTCCGGACACCTTTTTTCGGTGTACCTCCAATGCTCAGAATATCTATCTAAAAAAAATAATTCACGCTGTTTTTTATTATCTTTAGGTTAATTTCAGGGAAACATAATCATGAACAAGGTCCGGTTAAATGTTTTAGGTATATCTTACAGTCAGACACAGTCAGGGGCTTATGCCCTTGTGCTGAACGAGGAAAACGGTGAACGCCGGATCCCTATCATTGTTGGGGGCTTTGAAGCACAGGCCATTGCCATTCAGCTTGAAGGCCTTCATCCACCACGTCCGCTAACTCACGATTTATTTTTAAATTTTGCTACGGCCTATAAAATCAATATTACCGAGGTTATTATTCATAAACTTGAGGAAGGAGTGTTCTATGCCCGGTTGGTTTGCGACAATGGTGTTGATACAACAACAATCGATTCACGCACATCCGATGCCATTGCATTAGCTCTTCGCTTTGGCTGCCCGATTTACACAACAGAAGAAATTCTTCAGAAAGCTGGCGTTGTGATTGATTTTGAAAAAGAGTCCCCTGCAACCAAACAAACCCGTACTGAAAAACCTCTTTCAAAAAAAATAAAAGAAGAAAGTGAATTTACTTTTCTCGATATTGACGAACTGCAGAAAGCACTTGAAGAAGCAATCAGTCAGGAAAATTATGAGCGCGCCTCGCTGATTCGCGATGAGCTAAATAAGCGCCGGAGCAAAGAAAAATAAGCGTATTCTGTCTCTTACCATGATCTTCCTGCTGGCAGGAATAGTTTTACTGTTATACTCCCTGCTATTACTCCGATTCAGAGCCGGATGGCACGCGCTTACTATTTTTAATCCGGCCGAAACAATCCATCATCCGTATCTCTCCATTGTTATCGCAACACGAAATGAAGAAGAAAATCTGGCCATACTACTCGAAGGCCTTGCTATGCAAGATTATCCGGCAAACCGTTTCGAAATAATCGTGTCTGATGATCATTCAACCGACCAGACGCTTACACTCGCAAAGCAATACAAAAAACAATTTAACCGGTTAATAATATTATCTGGTGAACCCGGTTGCCAGGGAAAAAAAGCCGCTTTATCTGCCGGAATAAAAATTGCCGGCGCATCGCTGATTATAACACTTGACGCCGATGTACTAATAAAAAAAGAATTTCTCACCACCCTTGCGCAATATTCATTTCAAAACACAAATGACATGATTATCCTTCCCCTGATGGTATCGCCGGATTCAACATTCCGGGGTATCTTCGAATCCCTTGAACAACTATGCTTAACCACAATTGCAGGCGGATCGGCAGCTATGGGGAACCCCATTTTGTGTAATGGCGCCGCTCTGGCATTCACAAAACAAAACTATATTGATTTTCATCCGGCAAACCACTATGCATCGGGTGATGATATTTTTTTTATGCTGAATCTGAAAAAAAAGAAAAACCATACCATCCGTTTTCTAAAATCACCCCATGTAATTGCTACAACTGCCACAGCGCCAACGTTCCGGTTTTTTTTGATGCAACGACTGCGCTGGCTGTCCAAAAGCGCCGGTTATACCGATCCGCTAATTCTTTATACTGCTATCATTGTCCTGCTGGCAAACCTTTCGATACCATCATTGCTGTTCATTCATCAGGGATGGATCGGCTCTGCCTTACTGCTTGTATATAAAACCATTGTTGACTATTCTCTGGTGGCAAAACCAGCGGGCTTCTTCGGCATGAAAAAAACGCTTCGCTGGTTTATCCCTGCAGCAATCATCTATCCCTTGTATGTTGTGATAATATGTATCGCTTTGTTATTCGTCAAACCAACCTGGAAGGCCAGAAGGATTATTTGAAATATCCGATGCTTTCTGTCTATAATCTTTTCACGGTCTTTTTTTCTTATCTTAGCAACAAATAAAAATTCATGGTACTAAATATCATCTGGATATCATTTTTCTTTCTGGGTTTTATCATTGCGCTAATGCGGCTGATTATGACCGGCGACACCCAGGTTTTTCCCGAACTGATGCAGGCCTTGTTCACATCGGCAAAAAATGGCTTTGAAATTTCCCTTGGCCTCACCGGTGTGCTTACCCTTTGGCTCGGCATAATGCGGGTGGGCGAACATGGTGGCATCGTCAATATCCTCAGTCGCCTCTTCGGGCCTTTCTTTTGCCGCATCTTCCCAGGCATCCCCAAAGGTCATCCGGCCTATGGCTCAATTATAATGAACTTTGCATCAAATATGATGGGATTGGATAATGCCGCCACACCCCTCGGATTAAAAGCGATGAAAGAGATGCAGGAAATTAATCCCGATAAAGAAAAGGCATCCGATCCGATGATCACCTTTCTGGTACTGAATACAGCAGGCATGACTCTGATTCCAATCAATGTAATGGTATACAGGGCACAGCTCGGCGCCACCGACCCATCAGACGTCTTTCTCCCTATTCTTCTTGCCACCTTTTTTGCCCTGACAGCCGGTATTCTTTCAATTTCACTGATGCAGAAAATTAACCTGTTCAACCGGATAATCCTTAGTTATGCCGGTGGCTTTGCATTGCTGGTTTCGGGAATCATCTATCTGCTTATATCAAGGCCGCAAAGCGAAATACAAACCTACTCGGCAACAGCCAGCAGTATCATTCTTTTTTCCATCATCACCGGATTTATTATCCTGGCGATACGGAAAAAAGCCGATGTTTACAGCCAATTCATTGAAGGAGCAAAAGAAGGATTCACCATTGCAATAAAAATCATACCCTATCTTGTTGCCATGTTAGCGGGGATTGCTGTATTCAGGGCATCGGGAGCTATGGATTATCTGATACAGCTTATTGCATCGGGATTTGCCGCAACAGGCATAGATACCGGATTTGTGCCGGCATTACCCGTGGCACTGATGAAACCGTTTAGCGGAAGCGGAGCGCGGGCGCTGATGATTGAAACCATGACTACTTACGGCGCCGACTCGTTTGCAGGACGTATTGCATCGGTTGTTCAAAGCACCACCGATACTACATTCTATATTATTGCTCTTTATTTTGGCAGTGTCGGAATAAAAAAAATACGCTACGCGATCTGGTGCGGGCTGATTGCTGATGCCGCCGGTATCATTGCAGCCATTCTTCTCGGATACCTGTTTTTCCATTAGAATAAACAAATCTGAATAACCCTCACAACCATAAACGGATAGAAGCCATAATCCCAAAAAGAAAAAGAAAAAGAACCTAGGCTACAAAACGCGGCTTGAAATCTTTAAAATAGTAAGCCAGAATAATTCCTGCCGGGAAAGCAACCAGTTGAAGAATCTCAAGCTGTGCCGACGGACTGAAAAAAAAGATCAACAGCAATAGAACTCCGGTCCAAATCAAAATATACATACTAATACGTGTCTGCACTTTTTCGATCTGCAACCGGAAAATAATAAACACAGTAGCAACAAAACCCAATACAGTGATAAAAATAATAAACCATTTGAGCGAAACAGTCACATACTCCCAGCGAAGAGATGGCGTAAAATAGCACGCTGAAATATTTCGTACAAATGCTGATAAATCATTCATTACAAGATAATGATAACTGCCGGCCAGAATATAGGCCGTAACAAAACCGGCCGGGACATAAAAATATTCACGCCAGTTAAAGGGGCGCATCAGCGCCAGAGCAATTAATGGCAATACGATCATCCACCCTGTACCGCTATAAAACAAACTTCCGGCACCAATCAAAAAAGATGATTCGAAAAACCGCAGTGACCATTCATCTTTTTTATAAGTGCTAAGCATGCGGTTAACCGCAGCCAGAAGAAAAAAATTGGCCAGTAAGGCAGGATTAATTCGGTGCAAAGAAACTGCGGCCGATGAAATAAGCAGGAAGAAAAATGCCGGCAAATAGGATAAGGGAGTAATCAACTGATATCGCTCAACCATTCGGCTAATCACTATGGCCTGAATAAAAACCATTGCCAGGGATATAATAACCGATCCCGCTGAAAATGGCGGAATAATCCGGGAAACCATGCGAAACAAAGGCATAGGAGTATGATCGAACAAAAACATTTTATTTGGCGGATGGATTACCGACGAAAACCAATAC
>CAZRNJ010000042.1:0-13477 GCA_964601385.1 uncultured Bacteroidales bacterium
CCGTCTATGCAAAAAATAACTACGATTCTTTACCTGATCGTCATGCTTATTCCCTGTCCGGCGCAGGTCAATCCTGTTCGTGATTTTTATGGGAACGGCAATTATCCCTGCTGGATTAACGCGATCAAATGGGATAATGTAATCAATATGTCTGGTTATTCGACCGGAACAAGCAATTTTCAGCGTTTTGAGAATGCCCGTGATGAACTGTATACAATGGGCGGAGGCATACTCTATTATCCTGCCGGCACTTACGATTTCAGCGAGGGTCCGTTTGAAGGTCCATCAGGCCGCGGATTGATGCTTAGAAGCGGAATTATTATTATGGGCGATAAACCCACAGGCGATTCTGTTGCGCATGACGGCACACTGTCACTTCCTACAATCTTTAAATTCAAATATCTGAGCAAGACAGCCACAGCAGGCGGAGGACATGTACCTTGCGACTGGAATATCATTGGATTGATGCCATCGGGCGGTGAAACATTAAAAGATGTGAACGGTGTTGGAATCTGCTATGTACACCTCGAAGGTGCCACAGTATATTTCGGGCCTGAAATGGCATGGGGAGCAACATATTCTACTTCCGGGTCATGGATGGGATATGCTTCATTCGGGAGCTGGGCTAACCGCATACCCGATGGTACACATCCCCTTGACCCCTTTTGCGGCGCAATTGCATCAACAACTCTCGCCGGTTCGGGCAAAGGACGATTGGTGTTTGGATGCAAACTGGCTAATGGAGTAGTAATTAATAATGCCATTGATTACGGATTAACAACCAAAACTACAACTACCTATCCTAATCCCGATTTCTATTTCATGTGGAAATTCGGCGCACGGCTTCAGATTTACGGATCGGATGTTTTCCTGGCTAACAACCTCCTTGCAAAGCCCGATTCATGCTTTAAATACCAACAGATGACCTGCCAAACCGACCAGAGCCAGAGCGGCTGCAGCAAAAAAGTTTGCTCATCAACACCTGTCAGTACACTACTTTTCGATTATGGAATGACGTTTGGTATTGAATGCAATAAATCATTATTAAATATTGCGTCAAATAAATCAACAGCTCTGGGTTACTTTCAGCCCGGTGTATTTATTGTTGACAATTATATTTACAATCATGGGCGCAAAGGCATTGATGCATCCGGCGAATGGGTAATCATAAAGAATAATCATAATGCACGGAATACCTGTACAGGAAATTTATTTGGCACAACTACAGGTGGTGATAATGTTTACGGGTTAGGAGCAAACTGGACACTTACTCTTGATGGCTTTATACAAACCACACCCGGCGGATCAGGATGTATTTCGGATAATCTTTCGCGGGGCTATGATTTGTGCGGAAGGGCATTATGGATTGACTCAAACTATTATCACAATACCAGCTCATCGCCGGGCAATGATGGCGAAGGGATCCTGGCGCAGGCCGATGGTGGCACTTCTTCGGTTAACTCATGGGCTGTAACCCGCAACACAGGTGTTGGATCATATATGGCCGGTTACAATATGCCGCAATACGGATCGCTCTTTTCCTGGAACACCGGCGCTAACCTCTATGGCGTAAGCAATGGAGGCACATTAGTTGATGCCGCATATGTCAGTAACAGTGTCAGTTCCTCAGCCACGGGAGATGTAATCACTACATGCCCTGCCGGCACACCGGCCGCACCAACAGGCATTTCAGCCATCCTTTCAACCGATTCGAATGCAGTAAGCATAACCTGGACTGATGCTACTACTGCAGAAATCGGGTTCCTTATTGAACGAAAAACAGGCGCTTCAGGTACATGGAAAACATTGGCCTACCGGCCACGCCGCAGCAACGGTAATTCCGAAAATCAACAAAAATGGGTTGACTACACCATTCCTGAAGGTACAAACGTATACTACAGGGTGGTAGCCGTAAACTGCAGTGATGACAACTCCGGCGCATCGGCTGAAAGCGGGCCGGTGAATAATGGACGCATCACTGAATTAACCATGAAAAAAAGAACTCCGCTACAACAGCCGGAAATATTTCCAAATCCTGTAACGAACGAACTTCATATAATTGTACCCGGAGAAAGTAAAGATGATATTACAATTACAATCGTCAGCACCGGAGGACAAAAAATTACCACATATCAAAAACATTTGTCAACAAATGAACCAACAGAAATAATTATACCGCTTGCACATCTAAGTCAAGGTGTTTACCTTATCACCATCAGCAGTGATTCGATTCATCTGACAAAGAAAATAATCAGACAATAACCAGACAGATTAAAAATCCTGTTAATACTCATCATCAATTGCCATGGCAGGGCCGTATTCAGCCCATCCGGTGCGGGTAATTTTTTTATAATATTCACTGCCGGTTACAATATCATTGGCCCAATTATACTCACCGGCAATCCCCTTATATGGATAAATCCGCATAATAGCCAAAACATCACGTAACTCCGTCAACCCTTCGGCAATAGTTGCTTTAAGCCCGGGGTTACGAAACGTCTCGTTACTGAAATAAATCCTGTAACCAAAATACGCTTTTGCTGCCGACCGGTATAGTTTTGTTGTCAGGTAAGTACGGTAAAACATCTGATACAGTGTGGCAAATGCGACTGAATCGGCAATAATCTGTTTGGCCCCAACGATTTTATTCATTGCTTCCTCAGAAAGCTGTACTGCATAATTTTTTTCTTTAACAATGTAGTTCAGGTATTCAATATTGATCTGGCTGGTGCTGTCAACCCACCGTTTCCGTTTTACCAGTGCAACCTCTTTAGCCATCAATGCATTATCCATTTTATAACGCGCGGGCGCCAGGTGTTGTATAACGTCCGACCAATAATTAAACTCCTTGTTAACACCATGCCGTATCACAACCACCGGAACATCCATCCAACGGCCCGGAATATTTACCGAATAGTTGGGTTCGTACTCAAAATCGAACGATGAATTGACACATGACGGAATACCGAGCGTATATAACGAACTCTGAATGATTTCAACGGCAGATTTAAATACCGGCTTCAGATGAGGAATGGCATTTAATCCATAATAGGTTGTAATATACTGATCAAGTATTTTATCCACTCCTGCTTCACGATCGTCCCATCCGGCTTTTAATGTATAAAGATTTAAAGATGCCGGTGTTCCGATGATGCCGGATGAACCAGGCCTGTCAACCATAGCCATATAGCCAATAACATTTGAAAGCGTTTGATAATACCTGAGACGTTTAAGCATGACCGATGGGAAAATACTAGCCAAAACTCCTTGACCACTATTGGTATGTATACAATCAAATTCTATCAACACCGGAAAAGGGATCTTTGATGCGATTTCGGATACCGGAAAAGTCAAAAAAGATTTACCGGGGACCTCCCGTTCAATCACGATAAGTTGAGAAACACTGACGCTGCGGAGCACTTTCAGCGCCATTTGCCGTTCATCAGGGGAAGAATAATTTAAACGTAAAATAACCTTTTTCGTTAAACCGGCTGAAAGATATGTTGTAACACTATCTACCAACATAGCAATATTATTCACGGAATATTGCAACAATAAAGGGTTTCGGGCATTAAACATATTCACAACAAAACCATCGGCACTGTTACAATGTTTCAGAAGATCTGAATACTCATTTCTCAACCATGTCCAAAATTCCTTCTGAGAAAACGCAATCAATGAATCATTCAACTTAACCGAAGCAGGATAATCATCGTCCGGAGACAATAAATCATGACTCAGCGAAACTGCATTAATTCCCCGTTGTTTTGCCATTCCTATCCAGCGCTGAATATTGGCGCTGCAAACCGAATCGCGTAAATCGCTGAGCCGGTTGATTAATTCGCCACTCAAGACCAGATGCTGAACAGAGAAATCCTGCGCCGATTGAATAATACGAATAAGCGATACGCTATCGTCGGAATAAACAATCGCGCCATTCAGAGAAGATCCGGTATATTCAGTTTTCATCCGTGTTTTACAACCTGAAATGATCATCACAATAACAAATAACCATACACTGATTCTGATTTTCATAAATATCAATTTAAGTTTAATCACTTTATAAATCACGCAAAAAATAAAATATGTAACAAATTCAAATTTATCAATTATTTTTATCAAAATGAAAATAATCTCTGATGTATGCTTAAATCATTATTAATCATCTTATTAAGTATTATTGCTTTCAATTTTAAAATAAATGCCGGAGTAACCTTGAAAGAAGACAAAAATTCGAAGCGCAAAATACTATATGGGATTTTTTTTGATGAATTAATTTATTTAGGACGTCTGCAGACACGGTTTACGCTGTTTCCGTTTACCACCTATCGTATAAATGACAAACTATTGCCAGGCGCAGGCATCAAATATAAATATTATCACACACGCATCAGTTCGTCGTATGCATATGGTACAGCAATATTTCTGAATTACAATTTTCTATCCATAAAAAATCCGGCATTACCTCTGCGGCTTACGATGCATGCCGAATACCAACCGGTGAATACCGAAGGGACCAATTCAAACCGTCATTGGAGCCATCTTTACCTTGCTGGCGGAGGTATCCGGCAAAAACTTTCAGAAAATTCATTTCTTTTTGTTATGATATTATGGAACCTCAGGCCGGTGAATGCTATTTCGGAAGGGTCTGAATTCCGGCTCGGTTTTACTTTCTGATTAGTCCATCAAATAGAAATCACTTGTCAACCTGATAAAATCAGGAGTATATTGCCTATTGCTGTTATAAATTATTAAACTGCTCCGAACGGATGGTTGATAGGATAAAGAAAAAGAACACAATTTCCTGTGTGCCTTTTTTTCTGCAGAGGAAAAGATATCGCAAACCGCGGTACAAAAAAAACCAGCAGATGCCGATGCCTGCAAAACAGCATTCGAAATCCCGGCAGGAAAAATCATAGAACAAAAACCACGGGCAGATATCAGTGGCAGAATATACCGAAAAACAGTAAGCGGAGACAATATTGCCGAATGTTTTGCACGCTGATCGCTGGCAGTTTGTGATTTCAATGAATTAACAAAAAAAGGCGGATTACATACAATCAGATCATAACAATTTTTTTGCGCAGGTTTATAATTTTCTATTGCAATATGATAAGCATTAAGGCGATGGGGCCATGGACTATTGCGAAAGTTTAACTGCGCCAGCAATACCGATTCAAGGTCTGAATCAATAGCATCAACCATGACATTAAAACGCTGTGCCAGCATCAGCGCAATAACGCCACTGGCTGTGCCAACATCAAGTATCCGCTGCGGATTATTACAGCCAGCCCATGCGCCAAGAAGAACACTGTCGGTAGTCAGTTTAACAGTAGCTTCACAATGTTGTAACGAAAATTGTTTAAAACGGAACTCCTGCCGCATAATTAAAAATGTTATTATCTATCATAAAAAAACACCACCGGTCTTGGGAACCGATGGTGCCGTACGCAACCAAGCTATGAGGAGAGAAAATTGTAATATCGTAGTACAAATTTAATAAAAAAAAATGCCCTGCATAATGATCAGCGCAATAAGTTTTCATAATATTTATCACTTTTTTTATTACCGTACAAACAACCATACCTATTATCAGGTACGCACGGGAAGTTCTACGAAGAAAGTAGTACCCTGCCCCACTGTGCTCTCAACCGAAATGCTTCCATTATTCCGTTCAATAAATTCTTTTGCCAGTATAAGTCCAATGCCAGTACCTGTTTCGCCCATTGTTCCTTCGGTTGAAAAATGCTTGTCAACATGAAACAGTTTCCTGAGTACCTCGGGCCGGATTCCTATTCCTGTATCTGATATTTTAACAACAACTGATGTCTCCTTTATCAAATATGAAACCGTTACACTTCCGCCGGGCATGGTGAATTTAATTCCATTGCTGATAATATTCCGCAGCGCTGTAGTAATCATATCTACATCTGCAAACGCTATAACACTTATATCCTGATTGATCAATTTGATGGTTTTATTTTCTGCGGCATACTTTAGATGCTCAAATGCCTTTTCACAAAGCACGTTAACATCACATGGCATGGGCTTAAACTTGATTCTGTCGGTATTTGCCCGCGACCATTCGAGAATATTATCGAGTAGTTCTATAATGTTATCCGTGGAATTCTGCATTATTTTAAGAATTTCAATCTGCTTATCCTTGGAATAAGTATCGAAATTCTCAATCAACAATCGGCTAAAACCTGAGATAGCATTAAAAGGATTCTTCAGATCATGACCAATAATAGAAAAAAGCTTGTCTTTTGATACATTCAGTTTCCGGAGTTCCTCCTTTTGAGCAAGAATTTCAACTGTACGTTCCTGTACCAGATGTTTTAGCTTTTCGTTCATTTGTTCAATAGTACGTACCCGAAATTTATATGCAAAATATAATGCCGATATAATTAATGCAAGTATGATTATGAAAAACCACCAGGTACGCCAGTATGGCTGAGCAACCCGTATAAACAACGACACCTCGTTGCTCCAAACCCCTTCATACGAATTTGCCTTGGCTCTGAAAGTATACCGGCCGGGAGGCAGATTAATATAAGAAATCGAGCGCTTATTCCCGGAATATATCCAATCTTTATCAAAACCATCCATCCTGTAGGCATAATTGGTAAAATCGGTAAAATTGAAATTCAGCAAAGCAAAATCAATTGTCAGGTTATTCTGATAATGTTTTAACCGTAATTTTGACACAAATGATGCATTTCTTACTTCCGGATGAGAATACTCGGCATTATTAATTTTGATGGATGTGATAACCATGCGCGCATCATTCCTTTGTAAATCAATTTTCTCCGGTTTAAAGGTATTAAAACCATTGCTACCACCGGCTACAACAGTACCCATTGTGGTATAACAGATCGCTGAAGGATTAAAATAGGTATTATTGATAAATAGCCTTGAAGTATAAGTAGTACTTGATTTGGCCTTGGTATCGTACATTACAATACCGGCAATCGTTGTTATCCATAAATTCCGGTATTTATCAGATACAATGCCTTGAATATCATTAAACAGATAACCAGCTCTCAGAGGATGCCTGATGATGTTATTTGAAGAAAGGTTCATTTCATAGAGCCCTTGATTGGTACCGATCCAGATTAAATTGGTTCCCAAAGCCATACAGTTTATCCGGATGCTATTGTTTGACGACAGATCAATATTATAAACTGTTTTCACATAATCAGCCGGATTTAAACTTATAATTTCACTATTCGTATTTGTCCAGATATATCCATTATCAGACGAGATCAATGAAAAATTAACCTGCGTGGGACGATTTTGCGAAATAATCTGACTTTCGTTTATGTCTATAGATAATATTTTCTTTGTTTGGAAATTTAAAAAATTCAGATGTTCATGACTTCGGAACCATAATCCATTTTCGACCATAAGTAATGAATACACCGGAGAATCTTTAATCTGGTCATTGTTAAAATAATCTATCCGTTTAGTAGCAGGATTGAAACATACCAGTCCTTTCCCGTATGTTGCTAACCAAATTTTATTATCATCAGCAACCTCAATATCACGGATAGAATGTAATTCGGGGAAATGAAAATTTTTAATAATAGCATTTAATGTCAGATTAAATGCTGAAAGGTATCCCTTATTCATTCCAACCCATAAAATGCTGTCGTATTGACAAAATGACCTGACATCATTCTCGGGCAAAGACATTGAATCATTTTCGATATTCAGCACATGCATAAACAAATTCACTTTGTCGGAAAGTTTATTAACCCCGTTGAACCGCGTGCCAAACCAAAGTGAACCGGCATTATCCTTATAGATATACCGGGTAAAATTTGCTTTCACACTGCGCATACTTTTATACTCCGGAGTAATATGTAAGGCAGTACGCCTGACAGGGTCCAACAGATTAAGTTCTTTTTCGTCAAAACCAATCCAAACCTTATTTTTATCTTCCCAAAAAATTGATTTTATGCGATTATCGCTGATGCTTCTGCTGTTGCCCGGCTGATGAGAAAAAGAAGTCAGCACTTTGCCGGTGACCGGATCAAACTTAAGGACACCTGATTGATAAATACCAACCCAAATATTCCCTTCATCGTCTTCGGACATAGCTGTAGGCATAGTCAAAGGTTCAGAAAAACCAAGAGGAAGATTACGCAATACAAAGGGTTTGCATTGAATCGTATTGCCGCTCACAGAAAGTTGATAGAGTCCTTTATGCCAGAAACACAACCAATAGCGGCCTTCACTGTCAAGATAAGAGCGATGAATCAGCGTATCAGGCAAAGAAAATGGATCATTTGTGTCTGGCAGATAATGAATACTTTTTCCCGTTGCCTGAAAATACCTGTATAATCCATACGTTGTGGATATCCACAAGTCGCCATTTCGGGTTTCCTTAATATCCGTAATATATCTTGTATTCCGGTGCCCTGGAAAGTCCAGAATAAACGATTGTTTTTTAAACTCATTCATCACAGGATTATATGTTGCCAGTCCTCTATATGTTCCTACCCAAAGGATATTACGGCTATCAACAAAAAGCATTGTAATCTCGTTATCGGGCAATGAATTTGAGTCATCCTGAACAGAACGAAAATTTACAAAATTATATCCATCAAACCGGCTTAGCCCATCATAGGTGCCAAACCAGAGAAACCCCTGCCCATCCTGAACGATAGAGCTAATACTCGGGCTGGGTAAACCATCATAAATATTATAATTTTCAAACGCATCCAGATCAATTTGTGCCTGCACCGAAAAAAAACTATATATAAAACTGACAATAAAAACTAAAAAGATTCTTTTCATTTCACTTATAATTCATAAAACAATTATAGCCGGAGA
Organism: uncultured Bacteroidales bacterium; assembly: GCA_964601385.1. Lineage (GTDB taxonomy): Bacteria > Bacteroidota > Bacteroidia > Bacteroidales > JBBRXJ01 > CAZRNJ01. Next base: position 8,839 of record CAZRNJ010000042.1, read on the forward strand.
TACAAACATATCAAATCATTTAGGCAGAAAAACTTTAAATGTACTACCTTTCCCCGGAATACTCTCCACTTCGATACGGCCTTTATGCAATTCAATAAACTCTTTACAAATAAGCAAACCCAGACCTGTGCCGGTTTCACCCATTGTGCCTGGCGATGAGCGGTGTCTGTCCAGTTTAAAAAGCGAAGTAACGGTTTCCCTGGTCATTCCTACCCCTGTGTCAGAAACTTCGAGCTGAAGCATATCATTTACAAAACCAGCGCTAATGGTTACAGTCCCACCCTCGGGGGTAAATTTAATCGCATTACCCAGAAGGTTCCGTATGACTGTGGTCAGCATATTTATATCAGCCATAAGGATTACAGGGACTTTACAGCGATTATCCAACCGGATATTTTTTTTCTCCGCGCTAACGGCAACCAATTGCAGGGTATCATCAATAATATTTTTCAGGTCAATTTGCTGAGGGGTAACCTGCATCTTACCGGTTTGAGCCCTTGACCATTGCAAAAGATTTTCGAGCAGTTCATAGGCATATTGTGACGAACTTTTCATCATCCCTATAATTTCCATCGTCTCTTCCTCGGAGATGGAATCTTTATTTTTTGACAACGCATCAGCGAGTCCGATAATGGCATGGAACGGGTTTTTCAGGTCATGCCCGATAATAGAGAATAGTTTGTCTTTTGTTATGTTCAATTTCTCCAGTTCTTCTTTCTGCTGCTCAATCTCAACTTTTTGCTGCCAGATCTGCTCCTGGCGTTCTTCCAGTAATGTATTGGTTTGCTGCAGATGCTCGGCCTGTTCCTGAATTTTCTGCTCGGCACGTTTAATTTCTGTTATATCCCGTCCAATACCAACCAAACCGATTACCTCACCCTTGCTGTTCTTAACAGGCACCTTTGTGGTATTGATGATCCGTTGTTCGCCGTTTTCATCCAATCCCGGTTCAATACGGCCGATCAGCGGTTCACCGCTGCGGATAATATTCTGCTCATCAGCATAAAAACGATCGGCAAGTTTCTTTTCGTAATAGTCATGGTCTGTTTTGCCAACAAGTTCATCAGCGGTATGTCCCTTTCCTATCATTACCCTGCTCAACCGTTTATTAGCAAGAATAAAACGGCTGTTCACATCTTTAATATAAATAAAATCAGGAAGATTATCAACGAGCGTCCTGAGCTGGTTCTCTTTATTGAATAGTGATTCCCGCGCAGAATCTTCATATTGCCTGCGACGCTCCAGGATCCGTCGTCTGATCCGGATAAATATCAGGATTAGAATAATAAGTATAATCAGTAAGTTGAGAGAAATAAACCAGGTTTTTAACCAAAACGGGGGTTTAATAATAATCGTCAAATTAGCACCTGATTCGTTCCAAATATTATCATTATTAGTACCTTGAATCAGAAATACGTACTCGCCGGGTTTCAGATTCGTATAACGCGCTGAACGATGTTCGGCATCAACATAAATCCAGTCGTTATCATACCCCTTTAATTTGTAACCATACCGGTTACGCATCGGATAAGTATAATCAAGCGCGGCAAACTCAATGCTAAAATCATTATACTGATAAGGCAGAACAATCCTCCGGTAATAATAAATTAATCGCTGCCGTGCTTTGATAAAACTCTCACTCCCCTTTTTCAATACTTTAAAATCAGTAATAGCCAATGGAGGGACTGAACGGTTTGTGCTTCCCCGTATACTGTCGGAATAAAATGTGTTTAAACCATTGATGCCACCAAAATACAAACGGCTGCTTTTGCTTCTGAATCCCGACCCTGATATAAACTGATTATCCTGCAAGCCATCTTTCGTATCATATACAGTAAATTTTTCGATTTTTGTATTGAACCTCACCAGTCCATTGGACGTACTAAACCACAAATTATGCGAGTTATCCTCAGTAATAAAATAGATCAGATTACTGGGTAATCCATTGTGCACCGAGTAAGAACGAAACTTTTTTGTTCGTTCGTCAAAACGATTCAGCCCACCGCCTGTTGTGCCAACCCACAGGATCTGATTGCTGTCCTGATAAATACAGAACACGTCATCGCTGGAGATACTGGAAGAGTCATTTTTTTTGTGCCGGTAATTTGTATATGTAAAGCTGCCTTCGGCATACGATTCAATTCGTGTAAGCCCAAACCCTTTTGATCCGGCCCAGAATACCCCGTCTTGTGTCTGGTAAAGAACAGGGACAATATCAGAAGGGATAGACTCTTCCATGGATGATTTAATAAGATGGCTGATTTGAGTGCCAGAAGGACTAAAAATAAAAATTCCACCTCCCCATGTTGATGCCCATATATTTCCAGTCCGGAAATCACGTACCATCATATTTGCCGGTCTGTAACTAAATTGTTGGATTGCTCCGTTATTAATATTCAATTTCAGAATCCCATCGGTTTCGGTAGCTATCAGCAGGCAATTGCTGCAGTTAGGCGAACTGATGATAGACATAGCAGTATTTGATGAGAGCTCTGCTGCCGAAGGAAAAAAAAGATTATATTGCCTGATTATCTCACCGGCACTATTGAGACGTAATAAACCCTTATACCGTGTACCAACCCATATATTTCCCTGCTCGTCATCGTAAATAGATGTTACAATATATCCCGGTAAAAAATGACTAAATTTATTAATGCCATACTGAAGGGATAATTTTGAAACCCCGCCCAACGTAGTACCAAACCATAAAATACCTGAGCGCGACTGATAAATCGTATTAATAGCATCATCGCTTAAACTATTCAGGTCAAACGATTGCTTAACAAAATGTTCTGCCGAAAAATCAATCGTATTCATGCGATAAAGGCCGCCGCCACGCGTACCAAGCCAAAGTTTTCCATCCTGATCCAATAAAAGGGATTGAATAATATTATTTTTCAGCAAACCCGGTTTATTAGTACTCGAAAAAACAATGGTTTTAATTGTCTTATCATAGATAAAAAAACCACGCCACGACCCGATATACAGTTTTTCTTTATAATCAACCAAACTGTTTATGCTTATATCTGTTATCTTTTGCAACCCATAAGTTGAAAATAGCTGAACAATAGCACCGGTTGATGGATTAAATGAATAAACACCTTGCGATCCTAAATAGAGTAATGTTTGCTCACTGATATTATCCTGCACAATGGAACGGATAACTGCCTTGGTTGGAAATGAATAAGAGACAAAAACATCTTTCAGTTTATCGAGTTTATTCAGTTTTGCATCACCAGTTCCAAACCACATGGTTGCCGACTGGTCCTGAAATATGGAAACAATCTGCTTATGACTGATTGATCCGCGGGTGTTGGGTTTATAGGCATACACTTTAAACTGATTAGCATAAGGATCGTATTTATTCAATCCATTATCTGTCCCTATCCAGATAAAACCAAGATGATCCTCATAGATACATCGGATATTATAATCACTGATACTATTGGTATCATTAATATCCGGCTTAAAATAAGTGAACTTATAACCATCGTATTTATTTAATCCGTCAAAAGTGCCAAACCACATAAAACCGCGGCTATCTTCGAGTATACAGTTTACCGAATTATTTGATAATCCATTCTCATTACTGATTCGATTGAACTTAAGCTGACTGTATATTGCTGTTACCGACAGTAAAAAGCAAACCAGTAAGGAATAATATGTTTTTCGCAAAACCATTTTAACTGTTGAACGTAAAAATTCGAAAAAAGTTACCAAATTTTTTAAAATACTGACAGAATCACCTATATAAAATTAATAAAAGATTTCAAATATCAATAAACTATAAAGAAAGAAATTCCACAGCCATAAACACCTATCTATTAATACATAACAAGAAAGGATTGCCAATTTGTTCCTTCATCCCTTAACAGATATTTATAAACCAAACACAACCATACTGGATTAAAGCTGAATTTTGGGGTAAAAACAATGAAAATATACAGTCACAATAATTAACCACCATGGTAATCCAATTTAGTTCATGCCTTTTTTCGGATGACTTAACTTGAGAAACAGCAACCTGCTCAATTAAACAGCGATAAGGTATTTTATCATAATCCTTACAAACGATACAAGCAATTGTAACGGATGAGAAAATAAATTTGACAAACAATACTTTTGCTTATATTTGGCAAATAAACATTCGCGTATGAATAAGATTGGAAATTACAGATGGACGATATGTTCACTGGTGTTTTTTGCCACAACAGTGAATTACCTTGACCGCAATGTACTTGGATTATTAAAGACAACACTAGGAGAAGCAGGAATTTTTGGGGCTGATAAAGCCGATCAGGAACTGATGTATTCGTATGTTGTAATGAGTTTTCAAATTGCATACGCACTAGGAATGTTGGGAGTGGGACGGTTAATTGATGCCATCGGCACCCGGATGGGATATGCCGCGGCTCTTTTTGGATGGAGTATAGCAGCTATTGGTCATGCACTGGCCAAAACAACTTTTGGCTTCGGCTTCTGGCGTGCAGCACTTGGTGTTACCGAGGCCGGTAATTTTCCGGCAGCCAATAAAACGATTGCCGAATGGTTTCCCAAAAAGGAAAGAGCCCTGGCAACAGGAGTATATAACTCAGGCGCGAATATCGGGGCTATTCTGGCACCACTGACTGTTCCTTTT
>CAZRNJ010000043.1:0-13385 GCA_964601385.1 uncultured Bacteroidales bacterium
ATGTTTGCCAGATCAATAATATTGACTCCACCCATACGGCCTGCCGGGAGGTAATAAAATGGGTCGTGCAGATCACGGATAAGAATTTTCATCCAGGGAGGACAAAAAAAGCGACCTCCCGAAGCCGAGTAGGCCTGCGATAATAATTCGGTCATGCTGTATTCCGAATGAACCTCCTTCAGTCCCCATCTCTTACAAAGCACTGCATGCAACTCGTCACGCGTAATTTCTTCGCGCCTTGCTTTCATTCCGCCTGTTTCCATTACGAGTGTGTGATGGAGCTGCAACGGATATTTTTCGGCCAGATTAAGAAGGGCAAAACTTACTCCAAGTAAAAGCGTTTTTTTTTCGTCCTGCTCGTTCCTTTGAATTTGCCGGAGAAGTTCATCAGTATTATTAAGATAAAAACCGCTCCTATCGTCACCTGATTGCTCAATCAACTTAGCAGCCATATAAACCAGAGATTAATTCTCCTGCTCAAGATATGAAGGAAGCAGCGCCATAATAGAGTATTGCCGGGGTGAACCGTAAAACAGCCGGAAGCACTCTGATAATGATTGGTCATAAATACTACGGTCCTTAATAAAATGCCGGCCGCGAACAGATGCAGAAGTACCACTGGTAAAAAATACAATCTGTGGATCACCATCAAAAGATCGTACCTCGTGGGTTTTAAAAAAACGTACCGGAAGAAACGGAATAGATTGAATATCACTTACCTTCCTGGCTATCAAATCAACAAAACTACGATACACGGCATTCCGTTCATGCTGATAGTTAAATACTTCAAGACAGCGGCTTTCGGTCAATGGACCGATAACATTATCATTTATCACGATGGTATTGTTTACTGCAAAGATAACCGTATGCATAAAATTATCCCAAACTATGCAATAGAAGGTTTTCTATTGCATAGCGATTAAGAAAAATATACCTTTTAGACACATTTTCAATTGCTTAAAAGGTTATTTTTCTAAATCGGGATAATCCCAACTAATTCAAATAGTTCGTCTCTTTGCAGATACTTCTATTGAATAATTTAGGATTATGCTATTTTTGATTGTTTAATAGATTTATGAAAAAAATAATCATTATAGGAGCAGGGCCTGCAGGTCTCACTACCGGTTATCTGCTTACGAAAAAAAAATTTAGCGTTGATGTTTACGAGATAACAGATGACGTAGGCGGCATGGCGCGATCGCTCCAGCTATGGGGCCAGACGGTTGACCTTGGGCCGCACCGCTTTTTCAGTAACGACAGGCGGGTAAACGAAATATGGCTTCAGGCAGTAAAAAACGATTATGACATGGTAAACCGGCTGACAAGAATCTATTATAACAAACGGTTTTTCGACTATCCGATTAAACCCGTCAATGCGCTGTTAAACCTTGGTTTCTTCGAGGCAATTCATTGTGTCTTCAGTTACTTTATTTCGAAAAAGATTGATCCAAGCCATCCGGAATCATTCGAATCATGGGTTACTTCACGATTCGGGAAGCGGCTCTACGAAATCTTTTTTAAAACCTACAGCGAAAAACTATGGGGCATTCCCTGCACAACATTAGACGCTGATTTTGCAGCCCAGCGAATTAAAAAATTCTCACTCGGGGAAGCCCTTAAAAATGCTTTCCTGCCTGGTTCCGGCAAACATAAGACGCTGGTTGACCAGTTTGCCTATCCGCATCAGGGGTCAGGAAGCGTTTACCGCAACATGAAAGACGAAATCCTCTCATCAGGGAACCATGTTTACCTGAATACACCCGTCAAGCGGATAATTATTAAAGATGACAAAGCAACAGGTGTTGAATTGGCTGACGGAAGCATTGCAGGCGCCGACGCTGTTTTATCAAGCATGCCTCTCACTGCAGCAATAAACGGTTTGGACAATGTGCCGGCTGATATCCTTGATGCTTCATCGAAACTATTCTATCGTAATACGATTCTGGTTTTTTTAAAAATTGATCATAATAAACTGTTCCCGGATAATTGGTTGTATATACATTCGCCCGGATTACAGATGGGACGGATAACCAATTTCCGCAACTGGCTGCCATCGCTCTACAATAAAAGCCCGTTCACTATCCTTGCTGTCGAATACTGGTGTTATGACCATGACCTGCTTTGGAAAACAGAAGATAAAGAAATCATCCGGATGGCCTCAGATGAAACAGCACGTACAGGGTTGCTAAAAAATGCAGCCGTACTGGATGGCTATGTCTACAGGTTGCACTGCTCGTACCCGGTATATAACATCGGATATAAAAAACATCTGCAGAAAGTTACCGATTATCTCGATCAGTTTACGAATATTTATTTTGCCGGCCGGTATGGCGCATTTAAATATAACAACCAGGATCACTCGATTCTAATGGGTTTGCTGGCGGCAGAGAACATTGAGCATGGATACCGTAAGCATAATCTGTGGGATGTGAATACTGATTATGACAGTTATCAGGAAAGCGCCATCATTACCAAAACAGGGCTACAAAAAACGACTTAAATCTTTTTTCCGGACAGAATCTGTTCAGCCAGCGCTTCAGCCGCACCCTCTTTCAGGGCATATTCCGACTGGATAAGGGAAACAATTTTACATCGCTCAAGCAAATACCTTACAATTATAGCAGCCAGTACAATCAGGTCGGCCCGCATTTCAATAAGCCCCTTCATTTTTAACCGCTCGGCATAAGTGGAGCCAATTAATAAACCATACAAATTTATGAATTGGTCGTATCCCAAAATATTACTCTTTACAGTATAAGGATGTGTAAAAACCGGATCAACATGATAAATCATATCGGCAAAGCTGTCGAAAGCGCCTGATGATCCAACCATAACAGTGGGTTTATAACGGGCAACGGCTTCAAAAAAATCAGTAAGCCCGTTTTCAAGGATATGTTCCAATTCCAAAATCTGCGCGTGAGTGATAGGTTCCGATGGTTTAATCTGTTCGGCAAGACGTGCAACACCTAACGGGTAACTATGTTTCCAAAAAATTGAACTGCAATCGGCAATAATCAGTTCATTACTGCCACCGCCAATATCCATAATAATTGCCGGTTGATCGGAAAATTCCACGGCCTGCCTAACACCCATACAAATCAGCTCTGCCTCATAATCACCATTAATCACTTGAATATCTATACCAAATTTTTCTTGAGCCGGATGAAGCAACTGGTCACGGTTTACTGCAGCCCGTATGGCTTCGGTAGCATAAACCGCTGTTTTTATTGGCTGATAGTTCCTGATCTTTTCAAAAAAAATACTCAGGGCATCAAGCGCACGACGAATGGCATCGGCCGATAAATAATTACGGTGTATAGTATCTTTGCCAAGTTTAACACTTATTTTATCTGAAAATAAATGAATCAGTGCTCCCTTATCATTCAACTCCGAGATGAGCAGGTTGAAGGTATTGGTTCCCATGTCTATCACAGCAAGGTACATGTGTTCAGGATTTAATCCAGCGGAAGAATTCCCTGATCCCGGCTTTCTTACCATACATCAGTATCCCTGTTTTATAAATCCGTGCCGATAGCCAGGTAAAAAAGAAAAATGATGCAATCAGTAACACAGCCGACAGTGTAACCTGCCAATAGGGGACCCCATAGGGAATACGGGCCATCATAACCACAGGCGATGTAAGAGGAATGATCGAAAACCAGAACGACAAGCCACTATCAGGATTATAGATTGTACTCAGCATTACCAGTAATGCAATACCCAAAGGAATTGTCACCGGCATCATAAACTGCTGGGTATCTGTTTCCGTATCGGCCATTGAACCCACAGCGGCAAATAATGAACCATACACCAGATATCCGAACAGAAAATAAAACAAAAAGGAGCAACCGATAACTAAAAAATCAATGGCCACAACAGCAGAAAAAATATCCTGAAAGTCACTACTTGTAATCATTTGCTGGGGTTGCAGCGTACTGTTACTAAATAGATTCTGTGCCGGCTGTTGCTGCAATACCTCAGTTACTGAAGGCATAGCAAAGTGTTTATAAACCATCAACACAACAATCGTAAGCATTATCCACAAAGCAAACTGAGTAAGTCCCGCAAGGGCAATACCAATAATCTTTCCGGCCATAAGCTGGAAGGGTTTAACCGACGACACAATCACCTCTATGATACGACTTGATTTCTCTTCAATCACACCGCGCATAATCTGGGTACAGTAAAGCAAAATAAAAATATATGTAAGCAATCCACACAGATATGCCACACCCATTGCCACACCGGCATGTCCCGATTTTTCTTTTCCATCACGCGTCCACTTAATTGAGCGTACCTGTACCTGTGTTTTCACCGACTGAAGGATATGATCAAGATTATCAATATTGTATGTTTTCAATTTCTGCTTCTCAATCTCCTTCTCAATTGCATTGGCTATATGCATAGAAACAGCAAGATTCGGCTGCTTATATGACATCAGTTGAATTGCACTCGGAACATTATGAATTGAAGGCGCAATATACAACAAGGCATAATAGCCAGAGGTATCAAAACCCGCGCGCACCTCCTCCACCGAGGTATTCCTGAGATAACGAACACGAAGTGTACGTGTTTCAGGAATAATACCGGTAAACACTCCTGTGCTATCAATCACCGCAAGGGTTTTTAATTCGTCATTACTAAGTGATAAAAGATAGGAAGGCAATATAAATAATGCCGCAAAAAGGAAAGGGCCAAGAATCGTCATTATAATAAATGATTTCTTGCGAACCCTCACCAGATATTCACGCTGCAGAATAAGAAGGATTTTATTCTGTGCCATAATCACTACTTTTATTTCCGGCCTTTACTGCATCAATAAAAATCTCATTCATAGAGGGGAGCAATATTTTAAAACTTAATACCTGAAATTTTTCCGCATAAAGCTGCAATAAGCGGTTTCCATGTTCGCCGTCTATCACATTTATAACAATTGTAAACGACTCACTGTTTGTTACGGTATGCAATACCCGACAGCCGTCAATTGTCGGCAAAAGCTGATCGGGAATATTCCCGCGGCAACAAATCTCAATAATATTTTTACTACATGATTTTTTTATCATCTGTACATTTCCCTGAAGCAACACTTTTCCATGATCAATCAATGTTATCTCGTCACAGAGTTCCTCTACAGAGTTCATATTATGAGTAGAAAGAATAATCGTTTTACCCATTTGCCGGTAATTGAGTAATTCAGTTTTTATCAATGAAGCATTTACCGGGTCAAATCCACTGAATGGTTCATCAAGAATCAACAGGTCGGGATCATGCATAATCGTTGTGATAAACTGTACCTTTTGTTGCATGCCTTTTGACAGTTCCTCAACCCGCTTTGTCCACCACGACTGCAGGTTAAATTTTTCAAACCAGTCATTCAGTTTCTGCTTTGCTTCATGCCCCGACATTCCCTTCAGCCGCGCCAAATACAGGCACTGTTCCCCAACCTTCATTTTTTTATACAAACCGCGTTCTTCCGGTAAATAGCCAATGGAATGAAGATTAACCAGCGTATAAGGTTCATCTTTAAAAAACAGTTGTCCGCTGTCAGGGATTAAAATTTTATTAAGAATGCGAAGAAAAGTTGTTTTCCCTGCGCCGTTCGGACCCAATAATCCGTATATACCAGCTGTTGGAACCTCAATGGAAACCTTGTCGAGTACTGTGTTTCCGTCGAATGATTTAGTAATATTTCGAGCGCTTACAATATGCATGTTGCAATACAAAAAAGGTTCTTTACAAGCATGTAAAAAACCTTTCTCAGTAAAGTAAATAACAACTTTTTTAATACCTGTCCATCCATTTGAATTTTTGTTCTGATGCCCCCAACTTCATCCCGATACTCAGTTCGTGCGATCCATAGCTATAACTCATAATGCGGCTAAGGGTATAATCGAAACTATAGGCAATATAAAAATTACTGTAACGTACACCCATAATAGCAACCAAATCGCCATTAGTACGATAAAGAAGACCGCCCCAGTAATCATCCTTATAATTCAGTTTAAGCATAATATCGGACTGGTAGCTTAATCCTTTAAGTTTATTGGAAAACCCTTTAACCTCGGGTTCACTAATTTTAACCAGTACCGATGGTTCAATGTCATACTCATTAGTGAGATAAAGCCGGTATCCTGAAAGGAAGTAATAATGCCTCAACAGACGGTATTTTTCAAGACTTGAGCCAAGACGGATAGATGCCTGAAAAAGCTGATCACCGGCCAATCCAGCATAAAAACTACGGGTGAGAAAGTATGTTCCGATAGAAGCATCTGGTCTGATCACAGGTTCAATTTCGGACTCTTTTGGATCTGGGTCATTCCATATCAGTTCATTTTTATTAATTTTAAACTGAAAGGTTGTTAATGCCATTCCGAAAGAAATCTGTGAACTTCGCAAATTTATATGATATGCGTATGCACCTTTAATACCAGTGCGGCTGACGGCGCCATTAACATCCCGGTAGATTACACCTCCTAATCCGACATTACCGCCCCTGCTCTTTTGCAAACGCCTGATGCCCAATAATCCGGACCCTACACCTGTTTGCCGTTTAAGCAAACGCCATTCGGCACTGACAGTATATGTATTCGGACTGCCCTTAAAACCAAGCCACTGGTCACGTGTAGTCATATTGACAGTAGTAAAACCATGTGCACCCGAAATGGCGGGATTTAATACATGCGCATTAAGTTTATACTGTGTATAAATGGGTAATTGCTGTGCTCCGGCAAACTGAACAATTGCCAGTAACATAAAACAGAACAATAACCTGTGCATCGTATAACCCATCACCATCGTAAACAAATTCTTTGTCGCTCTCCAAAAAAACAAATGTTCGCCTTCGTATAAAACAGTTAAAAATAAGCAAACAGTTTGTAAAACCTAAAGTAAAAATATGTTTTTTTTATAATAATCACAAATTTTTTTGGAGAAACTTGCCATACCCAAGCAAAAAACCGGGATGGAAACAAGTAACAGGATAGATGCTGCCGGCTCTGGAAGGCAAATCGTTACGTTAATTCCCCAGTTCAACCAGAATATCGTCCTTCATAACCGAATCGCCCGCCCTGACATTAATTTTAATGACCTTTCCGGCTCTTTGGGCAGTAATTTCGTTCTGCATTTTCATGGCTTCAAGGATCAACAAGGGATCCCCCTCCTTAACTTCTGCATCTTCTTCTACAAGAATCTCAATAATCTTACCCGGCATTGGAGCCAGCAAGGGCTCAAAACCAATATCTTTATGCTTTTTCTGTAAAAACTTCTTTCTTCGGAATGAAATTGGCGTCTCAATCGAAAACTGATAGGCCACACCGTTAATCACAATCTGGTATTTATTTTGATTTTTTTCTCCGATCTCAATGGCAAACTTCCTGCGTTTATAAATCAGATACATAAAACCATCTTCTTCTTCAATGCTTACATTGAGTCGTTCCCCGTTGTACAGGGCAACTCCGTCTTTTTTAAGCTCAAACTTGAACTTTTTTCCGGCCTTACTTAACGCAATAAACTTACCAAGCATAGTTTATAATGATTTAAGTCGTTTATTCAACAGCCATGGACTTAATGTCTGGCCTTTATTATAATCCACAACCGAATCTTCATCCATTTTTAATTCATTGGCAAAATCCTGTGTTGCCATGAATGCAGCCAGTAATTCCTCAACCGGTTCGGTATAAAACAAACTCTTCATCTCTGTATCAATAAAAGAGGTATTAATATCACCCTTTCTGAATTTTTTATTATGCAACAGCGCCTTAAAAAAAGGAATAGTTGTTCGCAATCCTTTGATTTGCGTATTATTCAAAGCATCAAGCGTATTTTGTATAGCTTCATCACGAGAACACCATAGCAAATAATTTTGGCTATCATAGAATCAAAAAAAGGCGTAATTTCCGATCCCTCTCTGATACCGGTATCTATACGGATATTTTTCCCTGCTGGCAAATGCATCTTCTCAATAATCCCCATATTGGGTGAAAAATTTGATTGTACATCCTCGGCATTTACCCGGCACTCTATTGCCCACCCGTTAATATGTATGTCTTTTTGTGCAAATGACAATTTCTCGCCCCGCGCAACCCGAATCATCTGTTCAATCAGATCGAGTCCTGTAACCATCTCGGTAACAGGATGCTCAACCTGTATGCGCGTATTCATTTCCATAAAATAGAAATTATTATCTGCATCAAGCAGAAATTCCACGGTGCCTGCACTGTAATACTTCACCGACCGTGCAATTTCTATTGCTGCTTCGCCCATTTTTTTTCGTAAACTTTCGTTCAAAGCGGCTGAAGGCGCTTCTTCAATCAGTTTCTGATGCTTTCGTTGTATCGAACACTCACGTTCGCCCAAATGAACAATATTCCCGTGTTTATCACCAATCACCTGAAATTCAATATGCCGGGGCTTGCGAACATATTTTTCTATAAATATAGATGCATCATTAAATGCCTTCTGTGCTTCGTTAGATGCCATATTGAACATCTTTTCCATCTCCTCGGGCTTATTTACAATGCGCATTCCACGACCGCCACCGCCTGCTGCTGCTTTAAGTATTACCGGATATGCTATCTTCTCGGCAATGGATAGCGCCTCATCAACGCTCTTTAGATTCTTGGCGCTGCCTTCAACTAATGGTACATTATACTTTTTCGCCAACTGTTTGGCTATGGTTTTATTTCCCATTTTATAGATGGCATCAGCCGATGGTCCAACATAGATAATCTTCTCTTCATCGCAGCGCTGAGCAAAATATGGGCTTTCGGCTAAAAATCCGTAACCCGGATGAACGGCTTCTATCTTATTTGCTTTAGCCAGCGAAATAATTCCCTCAATATCCAGAAACTCCGGTATGCCTTCGGTATTGGGTATAAAATCTACCACCTCATCGGCATGCTCCAGATATAAAGCCGATGGTTCTTTTGCCGTGCGTATTGCATAGGTCTTTATCCCCATCTTCCGGGCCGTTCGGATAATCCTTACTGCTATCTCTCCGCGATTGGCAACTAAAAGACTTTTCATCTATGGATTGATTTATTTAAATGATGTTAAACACTCATTTTTTGGGCTGACAATATTAATACTTTTTTATTTGATAGTTAATTCAATGTTTTTATACAATTAATTGATTAATAGATATTTATAAATATGTAATTTATAGTATAATTACGAAAAAAATGTTTTAAAACATTATTATTCAATTAATTAGAAAAACGCCATCGACATTATTTGAGTCATTCAAAAAAAACATTCAGAGAATATTCATTTTACAAATCAGTTTTTTTAATCATCCCTTTTATTTATTTTTGTAGCCCTTTTAAAACGGTGGATGTAGCTCAGTTGGTTAGAGCACTGGATTGTGGTTCCAGGTGTCGTGGGTTCGATTCCCATCTTCCACCCAAGTTATACATCCATTGAGTATTTTCCATGGTTTTTGTGTACATTATCAAATCATTAGCTGATGGAAAATATTACATCGGCCAATCGGCTGACTACATTGCCAGAATTAAGCAACATAACAACGGATTGAGTGCTTTGCGTGACAGAAAATGAAACAATCACAAGAATAATGGTATATTACATCAGTTCCTGTTTATTAAACCCGTACTTTTTAAAAATAAATGCTGCCAACTGAGGAAAATACTGATTAAAATGTGCTTCAAAATCATGATATCTGGCTATAAACACTTCGACTGCCCGCTCGCCATCCACAGGATTTTTAATCTGAAGTATCATTTGACGTATAACCTTAATTATACCTTCTACATCCTTATAATAGGATAACCAATTATTTTTTATAAATCGCGGAAGAAATTCTTGTACCTCGGCAGGTAGTATATCAATATTTCTTTTAAGTATCAAATACAGATTATTTATAAAATCATCCTGATTAACCGGTGAATATCTTGCCCAGTCGCGCGCGAGGTAATGATCATAAATAACATCAACTATCACGCCTGAATACTTATGAATATCGCTATATAATAACGATTTGCTCAATTGTACTACCGGATGCTTATCGGTATAATCATCAATATCGCGGTGTATGCGTATGCCCTGACTGACAGCTTCGGGAAACTTATTATATTTTCGTCCTTTGACATAATCGCCAATAAAGTTGCCAACTTTTACCTCATCCGAAGCGCCAGACAGATAGATATGAGCAAGAATATTCATTCGTATATGATTCCCGGCTAAAAGTACACTTTTTTCAATCAGCGACAATTTATTATTTTTACACCTATGGCAATTACAGGCGAACTTTTTTCAATCTATTTTTTACCGGCCATTGTTTTTCTGATCATGCTTGGCATGGGACTTTCGCTTGAGCGGAACGACCTGAACAATATTTTTGCATCTCCTCATGTACTCCTGCACGGGCTGATAGCACAAATGATTTTTTTACCTATCGTTGCGTTTCTTCTATCGTTGATTTTCCCTATTGATCCATTGTATAAGGTAGGTCTGGTGCTGATTGCCGCATCGCCCGGCGGCACGGCCTCAAATCTTGTAACCTACTGGCTCAAAGGAAACATCGCGTTGTGCATTGCATTAACGGCTATCACCAGTTTTCTGATCCTGATTACAATTCCATTAATCGTAAATCTGGCGCTCTTCATGTTTGCAGGACACACAGAGGAAATACACCTGCCTTTCTGGTCAACCATGATCAATGTCTTTTTGCTCACCATTCTTCCCAGTGCTATAGGAATACTGATACGTAACCAATGGCCGATTATAGCTAAAGAAGTTGAAAAGCCACTTGAAACAGCAATGACAGTAATGCTTCTGCTTGTGTTTGTATTAATCGTATGGTTTGAACAGAACGAAAATCCGCACAACAGCAGTCACTACTTCATTCTGTTTATCGTTACATTTATTCTTAATGTTTCAACTACAACAGGAGCATACTTTTACAGCCGCCTAATAGGATTCAATAACCGTGACAGCTATACCATTGCAATGCAAGTAGGATTTCAAAACAGCGCCCTGGCCATCTTTGTCGGCACTACATTACTGAACAACCAGCAAATATCACTGGTTGCCGTTGTGTATGGATCATTCACCTTCTTTACCACTGCAGCGATGGGCTATCTTGCAAAAAAATACGGATGAGCCATTACCGGATATTCTTCGATACTATTTTTTATCCTTTTTGCGTTAGTTTTGCAGTATGAAAATTGTACAGCGCATATTACTGATTATCAGCATTTGTTTCCTTTCCATTATTTTGGCTGCGCTCATTTTGCTCAATATTTATAAAAAGGATATTCTGGGATATTTTCTCACTGCCATAAAAAATAATATAACCGCCGAAGCAACAATTGGCAGTATGAATGTCTCACTCTTCAGCCGCTTTCCCAATGCATCAGTCAGGTTTAAAGATGTTTATGTTCATCACAAATCTGGTTTTAATACCCGTCCCTTTGCCAGCGTTTGCGATGATACGCTGTGCTACGTCCGCCAGTTATTCGTTGAATTTAACCTGATAGACATCTTCAATAAAAAATATTCTGTTAAACGGATATATCTTTTAGATGGCAAAATATTTTTACTTACCGGTAAAAACGGTAAAACCAACTACGATATTTTTAACACCAGGAAAAACCTTCATGACACAAGCAGTACCAGCATTAAATTATCCAACGTACGCATTGCCAACACCAGATATCTGATCATTAGTCAATACAACAATTATATCGTTAGCGGAATAGCCAGGGATTTAATATTTAAAGGTGATTTATCATCATCAAATCATTTGCTGATGATAAACGGGAATACATTTATTCACCAGGTAGCAGCAAAAAATACATTATATATCGAAAACCAAGAATTGACAATCCGTTCCGATCTGCATATATCAAAAAATTATGTCCGGCTTATCCGGAACGAATTTCGTATAGCAGGCCAAAAAGCAACAGTTAGTGGCAGTTTACAGTTAGGCGGCCGGCAGTCGGTTGACCTTACGATTGCTGCCGACCGGTTAGACATACGTAAAACAATGCCAATTATACCCGGTGGTTTCAGCCGTATTTTCAGCGACTACGATTGCTCGGGATTAATGCAGGTTAAGGGCGCTGTACGCGGACGTTTCTCGGGCGAAACAACACCTTCGGTAATGATTGCCTTTAATTTATTGAATGCGCAGGTCAGGCATAAAAAAACAGGAATAACTGTTAAAAACATAGAAGCTGCCGGTATCTATACCAACGGACATCTGCGGCAGCCGGCCAGTTCAACCGTTGTTATAAAAGGATTCCATTCCGAGATCGGCACCGGAACAATCGAAGGTCGTATTGACCTGACCGGTTTCGATAATCCGCGACTGTCGGGCAACATAAAAATCGCAGCCTATGCAGGCGATCTGCTTAATTTTTTTAAACCCGACTCTTTATTACACCTGACAGGGCCCCTTGTAATTGTCTCTGACTTTAACCTGTTATTAAAAAAAATCCAGTCGAATAACCAACTTAACTATGATGAATTTGCCGGCCAGGTGCAGATTACCTGTCACGGAAATGATCTCCGGTTGCCAGACCAACAGATTCATTGCACAAATATTAGCGGCAATCTTTTTCTGAATACCCATACACTGTTCACCGACAGTTTGTCAGCCGAATATAACCAGGTGCCGTTGCTGATACGCGGTGAGGTAACCGGACTACTTCCGGTGCTAATGAAAAAAAATTCTGAAATAAAAATCAGCGCCACTATTTATTCACCGCTTATGAATGCCGCGCAGATTTTCCCATTTTCAACACAAAAAACTACTGGCACCTCTTTTATGGTACAGCCGGTATTAAACATCAAATTTGCATTCGACGAATTTATTTACAAAAAATTCACAGCATCAAATGTCACCGGTGTCTTATATTCTGCAAACCACCGCACATATATTGAACCACTCCGTTTTAGCACTATGAACGGCACAGTTTCCGGATCAGTAATGCTCGTTAATTATGACAATGGCAATACATTTATTAAACAACATCTGGAACTTGATCAAATTAATATAGCATCACTATTTAATACATTTGATAATTTCGGCCAAACTGTTCTTCTGGATAAAAACCTCAGTGGTTCTCTTTCGGCCAAAACTGATGTCCGATATGAACTTGACACCAATAACAAGCTACTGGCCGATTCGCTGGTTGCTGAAGCAACGTTAACCATTAAAAACGGGCGGCTGATCAATTTCGAACCCATGACCGGACTTTCCAGATTTGCTGAAATATCAGAACTGAAGGACATCCGGTTTGCCACGCTCACTAATTCCATTTTTATCAAAAACCAAACGATTGTAATACCTGAAATGCAAATTAATTCATCCGTCATAAATATTTCCGGATCAGGCGAACACCATTTCGATAACCACTATCAGT
>CAZRNJ010000044.1:0-13245 GCA_964601385.1 uncultured Bacteroidales bacterium
ACATTTTCGAGGGCGGTTTTTGAAATTTCTTTCATTGCTAAAAACCATTGCATCGAGAGACGCGGCTCAATTACCGCATTTGTACGCTCCGAGTAACCTACTTTATTTTTGTAATCTTCTGTTTTTACCAGCAATTCCTGTTTTATCAGTTCCTCAACTGATAGCTTGCGCGCTTTAAAACGGTCAACACCGATGAACAGTTCTGCTTTTTCGTTTAGTGTGCCATCGTCATTGAAGATGTCAATCACCGGCAGGTTATGTTTTATGCCAATGGAATAGTCGTTAATGTCGTGCGCAGGAGTGATCTTGAGTGCGCCTGTGCCGAATTCCATATCAACATATTCGTCAAAGATTACCGGAACGGTACGGTTAACCAACGGCACAATAACGCTGCATCCCTTCAGGTGTTCAAAGCGTGGGTCGGCAGGATGAACAGCAACAGCTGTATCGCCCAGTATCGTCTCAGGCCTTGTGGTAGCAACAGTGATAAAGCGCTTTTTATCGGTGGTGTAGTATTTGACGTAATACAGTTTTGAATTAACCTCTTTGTAGATCACCTCCTCGTCTGATAAAGCGGTTCTGGCCTGCGGATCCCAGTTTACCATGCGTACACCGCGATAGATGAGCCCTCGCTCGTACAGGTCAACAAATACTTTGATAACACTTTCGGACATCTCCTTATCCATCGTAAATTTTGTCCGGCTCCAGTCGCACGATGCCCCTAATTTTTTGAGTTGTTCTAATATGATCCCTCCGTACTTATGGGTCCATTCCCATGCGTGTTCGAGAAATTGTTCGCGGCTAAGGGATGCTTTCTCTATTCCCTGCTCCTTAAGTTTAGCTACTACTTTGGCCTCGGTTGCAATCGACGCATGGTCGGTGCCCGGTACCCAGCAGGCATTTTTTCCAAGCATTCGTGCGCGCCTGATCAGTACATCTTGCAACGTGTTATTGAGCATGTGTCCCATGTGAAGAACTCCGGTCACATTGGGAGGGGGTATTACTATAGTATAGGGTTCTCGATTGTCGGGGACAGAGGTGAAGAGTCCTTTACTTATCCATTCGGCATACCATTTGTCTTCTGTTTGTTTTGGCTCGTACTTGGCTGTAATTTCCATTCTCTCTTTTTTGAACGTTGCAAAAATAATTATTTCTGTGCGAATGACATCGTTGTAGCTAACTATTACTAAATAATTGATATACTGTATTTTGTTTTATTATTTTAGGTTTTTATTTTGATGATTCTTCAGAATATTACCGTCTGAATGATTAAACTTCCGGCAAAAAAAACAGTCAAATCAAAAAAATATTTACCTTTGTTTAACCAAATAAATTAAATACAATGAGAAAAATTATCGCCGTTACAATGATCTTAGTGGCTGGTTTACTGGCAGTAAACGCTCAGGAGCCAACGACACCTGAGGCAAAGCCAAACAAAAATGCTCCGGTTATCACCTTTACCGAACTGGTTCATGATTATGGCACCATCAAGCAGGGTAGTGATGGCAATTTTGATTTTCAGTTTAAGAATTCCGGCAAGGATCCGTTAATCGTAAACAATGTTAAATCATCTTGCGGTTGCACTGTTGCTGAATATACCAAAGACCCTGTAGCAAAAAATAAAACAGGAGTTGTCAAAGTGCGTTATAATACCAATAATATTGGCAGTTTTGTGAAAACTGTGACTATTTATTCCAATGCCACCAATAATCCTGTAGTACTGACTATTAAAGGTACTGTAGAACAGGCGGCGCAACAGCAGGCGAATTAATTTTTTTAAGTTAGTTCTCCTGCTAATCCCATTTTTCCGAATGGGATTTTTTTTTATATCAATTATGGGATTATTTAATATGTAATTTTAAAGTTATGCCAATAATATCTGACAGAGGAAAAAAGATGCCGGCTTCACCCATCCGTAAACTGGTGCCTTTTGCTGAACAGGCCATTCGCGACGGTAAAAAAGTGTATTATCTGAATATCGGTCAGCCAGACCTGCCGCCCAGTGATACCACGCTGAGCGCTATCCGTAATACACCCATTGATGTTATTGAATACAGCCATTCGGCCGGTAATGTGTCGTACCGGAAGAAACTGGCTGATTATTACAAGAAACTGGAAATTGATGTTGAATTTGATAATATTCTTATCACTACCGGCGCCTCCGAGGCCATCATGTTTGCCTTTAACTGCTGCTGTAATCCGGGCGATGAGATTATTATGCCCGAGCCCTTTTATGCCAACTACAATGGCTTTGCCACAGCCACTGATGTTAATATTGTTCCTATCACCTCATCTATTGAGAATAATTTTGCTTTACCACCCATCAGCGAGTTTGAAAAAAAGATAACTTCGAAAACCAAGGGTATTTTTATCTGTAATCCGAATAATCCTACCGGCTACCTATATTCGCGCCGTGAGATAGAGATGCTGGGCGAACTGGTAAAAAAATATAACCTGTATCTCTTTTCCGATGAGGTGTACCGTACGTTGTGCTATGTTGATGAGCCCTTTTTCTCGGTGATGCAACTCAAGGACTGTGATCAGAATACCATGCTGATTGATTCGGCATCGAAGCGGTATAATGCATGCGGATTGCGTATTGGCGCACTGATCACCCGTAACCGCGAAATTGTTGATACAGCTATGAAGTTTGCTCAGGCACGGCTCAGCCCTCCCCATTTCGGCCAAATAGCCGGTGAAGCAGCTCTTGACTCATCTGAGGATTATCTGAACCGTATCTTTGATGAATTTAAAAGCCGGCGCGATTTTATTGTTAGCGCTCTCAATCGAATGGACGGTGTTATTGCACCGGCTGCTAAAGGAACATTTTATGTGATGGCTCAATTGCCCGTGGACGATACCGAGAAATTCTGCCAGTGGCTGCTTACCGATTTCAATCATAAGCAGCAAACCCTGCTGCTTGCCCCTGCATCGGGGTTCTATAAAACTGCAGGATTGGGAAGGCATGAGGTACGTATTGCCTATGTGCTTGGAATAAACGATCTGCGCAATGCCATGGATTGTCTTGAACTGGCGCTGAAACAGTATTCGGGACGCAAAGAGATAAAAAGAGTAAAATCGATTTCTTCAGTATCGGGTTTCTAATCCGGATTTCAATATTTTTGTTGAAATCCGGATTGCATTGGCTAATTTACAAACTGAAATATTATATTGAATTAGCTTAAGCATTTCCGTGGGCTTGGCCACTCGAAGTTTCGTTGAAAATGGCGATAATTTTTTGCTTTTCCTGCATCCATTAGTGAGGTCTATGGTAAATTAGTTCTTCACTTCTCCTATTAATGTTGCCTGTGTACTTTGGTTGATGGTAACATTGGCATAGTCGCCGGGTTTTAAGTTTTTTTTGGGGAATACTACAATTTTATTTTGAGATGTACGTCCCGACAGGTATTCAGTTGATTTTTTTGAGAATTGTTCAATCAGCACCTCGCGTGTTTTTCCTTTTTCTGCCGCATAGCGCAGTGCTGAGTGTTTATTCTGCAGTTGAATGATTTCTTCGAGACGCAATGATTTTATTTCTTCTGGAACATCATCAGCATATTGTTCTGAGGCCAGAGTACCCGGACGGAGCGAATAGCGGAACATAAATGCAAAATCGAACTGCACGGTGTTCATCAATGCAATGGTCTGTTGATGGTCATGGTCGGTTTCACCGCTGAATCCGGCAATGATGTCGGTTGTGATGGCACATTCAGGCACTATGCTCCGTATGGCTTCTACGCGGTTGAGATACCATTCGCGGGTGTAACTCCTGTTCATCCGCGTAAGCATGGCTGTACTGCCCGACTGTACCGGCAGGTGGATATGCCGGCAGATGTTCGGGTGTTGTGCGATGACATGCAGTAACTCGTCACTCAGGTCTTTTGGATGCGAAGTGGTAAATCGTACACGCAGCCGGGGATTGAGTTGAGCTACAGCCGCAATGAGTTCAGGAAAATGAGTAATCGAACGGCCGCTGGTACAGTGATATGAATTGACATTTTGGCCCAGCAGGGTAACCTCTTTGTATCCTTTTTCAATGAGATGACTGATTTCGGCAAGAATTGTCTGCGGATCTCTGCTCCGTTCCCGGCCACGTGTATAGGGCACTATGCAATAGGTGCAGAAGTTATTGCATCCGCGCATAATGGATACAAACGAACTGACACCGGCGCTGTCCATCCGCACCGGTTCGATATCGTCGTAGGTTTCAATATCCGATAAAATTACGTTGATGCCTTGTCGCCCTTCTTCGGCTTCGTGAATCAATGCAGGCAGGTAACGGTATGCATCCGGCCCCATTACTATACTTACAATACCCTGGTCAAAGAGTGTTTCACGCAGCCGTTCGGCCATACAGCCAATAATTCCTACCAGGAGTCCCGGTTTTTGTTTTTTCAACTGTATTAACTGTCCTAACCGGCCAAAGATCCGTTGCTCGGCATTTTCCCGTACCGAGCATGTATTGATAAGGATAAGATCTGCATCGGCAATAATTGTGGTATGTGTGTAACCCTGCTGCTTTAAAACGGATAATACCACTTCGCTGTCGCTGACATTCATCTGACAACCATAAGTCTCGATATATACTTTTTTGATTTGCAATTATTTACGACTTAAATAAAATATATTTTCTGTATAAGAAAAAACGATTATTTTTGCTGCAAAGATATTGTAAACATTCAGAATATTAATGAAGTAGGATAGTAATCATCAGATTTAAACAATACGTATGTCAGGTCATAATAAATGGTCAACCATTAAACGCAAGAAAGGCGCAGCAGACGCTAAGCGTTCGAAGATTTTTGCACGGATAATTAAAGAGATAGCAATAGCCATACGCGAAGGTGGGAATACCGATCCGGAAACGAATCCGCGGCTTCGTCTGGCTATTGTTAATGCCAAGGGCGTGAATATGCCTAAGGATAATATTGAACGCGCTATCAGTAAAGCAGAGAAAGATCCGTCCAGTTTCGAAGCCGTTACCTTTGAGGGCTATCTGCCTCATGGCATCGCTGTTGTTATTGAATGTCTTACCGACAATAATAACCGTACAGTATCTTTTATCCGTTCAATATTTAATAAACGGGAAGGTACTCTTGGCACATCCGGTTCTCTGAGGTTTTTGTTCGAACGTAAAGGTGTGTTCACTATCCCTAAAAAGGAACGTGATATTGATGAGTTTTCTCTTGAACTGATTGATGCAGGTGCTGATGATGTTGAAATACAGGATGATGTCTTTATTGTTACTACTGCTCTCGAGAAATTCGGGCCCATGCAGAAAAAACTGGAGGAAATGAAAGTTGAAGCAGAGAATGCCGAATTGAAATTTATCCCGAATGAACTGAAACAACTTGATACTGCCCTTGGTGCTAAAATCCTTCGTATTATTGATGAGTTTGAAGAATTCGATGATGTGCAGGCCGTTTATCATAATCTTGATGTTACTGATGAAATGGTGGCGGCTGTTGATGTTTCCTGATGGAGTGAAATTTTATTCTGTTTGCCGGTGAAATACTTTTTTTTAGTACCTTTGTATCGTTTAAATTACATTGATAAATATGGATAATATATTGATTATTAATATTTTTAAGCATAAAATTAATTCTCAGATAAGATGAGAATGGTAAAAATATTCTGAAAAGTTTAAGAAACCATTCTCATACGCGGGAATGGTTTCTTGTTTTATATAGTGTTTGATGAATAGATAATTTTAAATTGAAAAACAGTGGCAGGTAAGACGTTATTTGATAAGGTGTGGGACAGTCATGTTATTTCAGCGATAAACGATGGACCCAGTGTAGTGTATATTGACCGGCATTTATTGCATGAGGTGACGAGCCCGCAGGCATTCACAGGAATTGAGAAACGGGGTATCCCTGTATTTAAACCGCAAAATACGTTTGCAACCCCCGACCATAATGTGCCTACTATCAACCAGCACCTCGAGATACGGGATGAGTTATCGCGTCTGCAGGTCTCACGACTTGAAGAGAACAGTAAAAAGCATGGAATTACATTTTTCGGATTAAATCATCCGTATCAGGGAATTGTGCATGTTGTCGGTCCTGAACTGGGCATTACCCAGCCGGGAATGACAATTGTTTGCGGTGACAGTCATACCTCAACCCATGGTGCGTTTGGCGCTGTGGCTTTTGGTATTGGCACGAGTGAAGTGGAAATGGTTCTGGCTACGCAATGTATATTGCAGCCGAAACCCAAAAGTATGCGTATTACTGTAAATGGTAAATTACGTGCTGGTTCAGGAGCAAAAGATATTATTCTGTATATCATATCAAAGATTACGGCAAGCGGCGGCACAGGCCATTTTATTGAGTACGATGGCAGCGCTATCTCCTCGCTGACGATGGAAGGCAGTATGACTCTGTCGAATATGAGTATTGAGAGCGGCGCCCGTGGCGGATTTATAGCTCCCGATCAAACAACTTTTGATTATATCAGAGGACGTGAATATGCGCCAAAAGGAGCCGCATGGGAAAAGCAGATTGAGTTATGGAAACAATTGTACTCTGATAAAGATGCGGTGTTCCATACCAGTTATACATTTGATGCAGCGGACATTGAACCCATGATAACTTATGGCACTAACCCCGGAATGGGTATGGCTATTACAGGTACTATTCCTACAACGCAGGGAATGGAAGATAATGCGCGCGAAACGTATCTTAAATCACTCCGGTATATGGGATTTGAGCCGGGAGAGAAACTGCTGGGTAAAAAGATTGACTATGTTTTTATCGGCAGTTGTACCAATGGAAGGATTGAAGACCTCCGTGAATTTGCCGACTTTGTTAAGGGAAAGAAGAAAGCTAAGGATATTGTAGTGTGGATTGTTCCCGGATCAAAGCAGGTTGAAAAGCAGGCGCAAAAAGAGGGTTTGACGGATATACTGAAGGAGGCCGGTTTTGAGTTCCGCCAGCCCGGATGCTCGGCTTGTCTGGCTATGAATGATGATAAAGTTCCTGAAGGATTATATGCCGTGTCAACCTCGAACCGTAATTTTGAAGGTCGCCAGGGTCCCGGTTCACGCACACTGCTGGCAAGTCCGTTAGTAGCTGCCGCTGCTGCTGTTACCGGCCGTATTACCGATCCGAGAGAAATGATGTAAAAAAAACGTAAACAATAACCATTATGCCGATTGAAAAATTTATTACGCTGGAGTCATCCTGTTATCCGCTTCCTATTGAGAATATTGATACTGACCAGATCATCCCGGCACGTTTCCTCAAAGCCACTACGCGCGATGGTTTTGGCGATAATCTGTTTCGTGACTGGAGATATGATAAAAATAATCAGCCCGTGGCTTCGTTTGTGCTGAATGATAAACGGTATTCAGGCAAGATACTTGTGGCTGGTAAAAATTTTGGATCCGGATCAAGCCGTGAGCATGCAGCATGGGCTATTCACGGATTTGGATTCAGAGTGGTGGTGTCGAGTTTCTTTGCTGATATATTTAAAAATAATGCACTTAACAATGGCGTGTTACCTGTACAGGTAAGTGAAAAATTTCTTGCTTCAGTATTCACTGTTGTCGAAAATGATCCTGTGGCTAAACTGAGGGTTGATCTTGCAAATCAGGAAATAACAATCGTTTCAACCGGGGCAAAAGAAAAATTTGATATTAATCCGTATAAAAAAGAATGCCTGCTGAATGGATACGATGATATTGATTATCTGATCAGCATGAAGGATAAAATAGCACAGTATAAAAACCCATGGCTTGTTGAATAACAACAGGGAAGAGTATGGTACGTACAAAAATTGAAATTATGGACACCACCCTCAGGGATGGTGAACAAACATCGGGAGTGTCTTTTTCGGATAGTGAGAAGCTTGCAGTAGCGCGGCTTTTACTCGATGAGGTAAAAGTTGATCGCATTGAGGTTGCATCCGCCCGTGTGTCCGAGGGTGAATTCAGAGGCGTGAAGAAAATTGTTGACTGGGCAAAGAAAAATAATTTTTTGCCGAAAGTTGAAATTCTTGGTTTTATTGATGGAACAAGGTCTATTGACTGGATTAATGAGGCAGGAGCTAAAACAGTTAACCTGCTTACCAAGGGCTCGTTAAGGCATGTCAGGGAACAGTTGCGCAAAGAGCCGGCCGAACATCTGAATGATATTAAAAATGCTATCAAGTATGCCCGGAAATTGGGTATGCATGTTAATATTTATCTGGAGGACTGGTCGAATGGCATGAAAAACTCACCGGATTATGTTTTTTATCTGATGGATGCACTGATTGAATTTCCCATTGACCGGTTTATGTTTCCCGATACGCTGGGAGTACTGAATCCGGATGTTACCTTTGAGTACTGTTCAGCTATGATTAAACGCTATCCGGGCAGGCATTTTGATTTTCATCCGCATAATGATTATGATCTGGCTACAGCCAACGTATTTGCTGCTGTGCGTGCCGGATTCAATGGGGTGCACACAACGGTCAATGGTTTGGGCGAACGGGCCGGTAATGTTCCATTGTCGAGCGTGGTAGCTATCCTGAAAGATCAACTTAATTGCTCTCTTTCTGTGAAAGAGGATAAAATAACCTTAGTCAGCAAGATGGTCGAAACCTTTTCAGGATTGCGGATACCTAAAAATAAGCCCGTAATTGGGGAGAACGTATTTACGCAGACCTGTGGCGTACATGCCGATGGCGATAGCAAAGATCAGCTTTATCATAATGACCTTAAACCCGAGCGCTTCGGCCGTAAACGATCGTATGCGCTGGGTAAAACTTCCGGTAAGGCCAATGTCGAACAGAACCTCAAGGAATTGGGGATCACACTCGATAAAGAGTCAATGAAAAAGGTTACTCAACGCATTATCGAGCTGGGCGATAAAAAAACCTATGTCACACGCGAAGATCTTCCGTTTATTATCTCCGACGTGTTGGGAAGCAAAGCTCTTGATCAGAAAATAAAATTATTAAACTACACACTCAATTCTTCATCAGGCCTTCAGCCGGTTGCGGCCCTGTCAATAGAAATTAATAAGGAGAAATATGAAGAAAGTGCTTCAGGCGACGGCCAATATGATGCATTTATGAAGGCGCTCTGGAAAATCTACGATCGGTTAAAGAAAAAGCATCCTTTATTGATTGATTACAGCGTTTCTATTCCTCCCGGCGGTAAAACCGAAGCGCTCGTGCAAACGGTTATTACATGGGTGTATAAAGATCGTGAATTTCGTACGGCCGGACTTGACAGCGATCAGACCGTTGCTGCCATCAAGGCAACAATGAAAATGCTTAATGTGATTGAAAATATGTAATTAACTCAGCCCGCTGGATTATCGGGAAATTATGTATTTTTATCCGCCAAATAAGTATGAATGTATTAACTAAATAATAAATAATAAACAGAATGAAAAATTATAAAATTGCGGTATTGCCTGGTGATGGAACAGGCCCTGAAGTAGTTGCTGAAGGCGTTAAGGTATTAAATGCCGCTGCAAAACAGTTTGGCTTTACCCTCGAGATGAAAACCTATGACTGGGGTGGTGAGCGCTATCTGAAAACAGGTAATGTTTTACCCGATAATGCCGCTGATGAGATGCGCAAGTATGACGCTATTTTCTTAGGCGCTATAGGTCATCCGGACGTCAAGCCCGGAATCCTTGAAAAAGGAATACTTCTTAAGTTACGTTTCGACCTCGATCAGTATATTAATCTTCGTCCGGTGAAACTTTATCCCGGTGTTGATACTCCTCTAAAGGATAAAGGCCCGGAACATATTGATTATGTTGTTGTGCGTGAAAACAGCGGTGATGTTTATACCGGTATGGGTGGTAATATGATGAAAGGTACTCCTCATGAGGTTGCCATCCAGAATATGACCTACAGCCGTTTTCAGGTCGAACGTTGCCTGCGTTATGCGTTTGAATTTACCCGTAAACGCAATAAACGTAAAACGCTTGCGCTGTGCGGTAAAACAAATGTGCTTACCTATGTTTTTGATCTATGGGAACGTGCATTTCACGAAATCGGCGAGAAAGATTATCCGGATATCAAACGTGAATATTATCATGTTGATGCTACTTGTATGTGGATGGTAAAGAATCCCGAATGGTTTGATGTGATTGTTACCGGTAATATGTTTGGAGATATCATCACTGATCTTGGAGCAATTACACAGGGTGGAATGGGTATTGCTGCCGGTGGTAATATTAATCCGGGCGGTGTGAGTATGTTTGAGCCCATTGGCGGCTCAGCGCCCAAATATACCGGACAGAATATCATTAATCCGTTGGCTGCTATCGGTTCGGCAGTGATGATGCTCGACCATTTGGGCGAAACAAAAGCCGCTCAGACAATAGAGAAATCTATCATGTATATCACCGCCAATAAACTGAAAAGCTTAAGCGCCGGCAAAATGGGTTACTCAACCTCGGAGGTTGGCGATCTGGTTGTAGATAATATGAAATGAATTAGTGAGCCGGTATTATTGCCGGCTTTTTTTTCGGGAAAGTTTTCTGATATCCTGTTTTTACTTTCCAGCGGGAATACTCATCTTGCTAATGGAATATGATTTGCCATCAGTAGCTGATGTTTTTTTACTACTTTAGCTGATATTTTTATGTATGGCTAATTTCAGAACTTCTGTTAAATTAACTATCTCCGGCGATAAAATTAATTATTCCCATCCGGTACTTTTTATTGGATCGTGCTTTAGTAATTCAATCGGTAACTGGTTAATCGAAAATAGATTTAATTGTCTTGTTAATCCTTTCGGTACAATCTATAATCCGGTGTCTATTGCAAAATCTCTGGAGCAAATTATTGATAATAAAATATACGGTGAATCAGACCTTTTCCATTATAAGGGTTTATGGTTTAGTTTGTCGCACTATACGCTTTTTTCGGATACCAACAAGGATAAATGTCTTGCTTTAATCAATCAGGAGATACAAAGTGCTCATCAGTTCATTAAACAATGTAACTGGATGATTATTACTCCGGGAACAGCGTTTGTTTATCTTTTTTCTCAAACAGGGGAGATTGTTGCTAATTGCCATAAACTTCCTGCGGCCTTTTTTTCCTCCCGTATGCTGAGTGTTCACGAAATTGTAACCGGCCAGATTAATCTGATTAACCGGTTGCGGGTAATAAATCCTAATCTTAAAATTATTTATACATTAAGTCCTGTTCGTCACATTAGTCGGGGACATGAAATGAATTGTGTCAGTAAATCAATTCTACGGCTTGCTATTTACGAAATTCAAAATCAGGTTAATGATTGTTACTATTTTCCGGCGTATGAGATTGTGATGGATGAGTTGCGCGATTATCGTTTTTATGCAACAGATATGATTCATATCAGCGATACGGCAATAGCATATATCCGTGAACGGTTTGGCGAGATGTTTCTTGATCAAACGGCATTATCTTTTATTTTTGATCTTAAACCATTGATTGCGGCGCGCAATCACCAGCTATTACGCAGCAACCGGCGTGAATTGGAATTATTTATCCTGTACTATAAACGATTAATCGCTAAACTGAGCGATAAGTATCCGTTTATTGATTTTAACAGTGATATTAAATATGTTTCAGTGTTGGAATCAACCCAATAATAATCGTATAAGATCGTGCATCAATGAGATATGTAATAGTTTTTTCTTGCTTGTTTTTGTTTCTGGTTGCCGGCCATACTATGGATAACGGAAAAATTCAGGGACGTGTATTTGATGTTAAAAATAATGAACCGGTAAGCTTTGCAACGGTTATTATACAGGGTACAGCCATTGGTTCGTATACCGACCTTAACGGCAATTTTTTATTTGCCGGCTTACGCCCGGGTTTTGTGCAGCTTAAAGTAACGGCCATTGGTTACGAGCAGTTTATTAGTGAAGAGCTGATGGTGACCAATGCAAAAACTTTTTTTATTGAAATTGGTTTAACTGAACAGCCCCTGGCGGTTGATGAAGTAAAGGTTACAGCCAATCCTTTGCGAAGGCAGGATGAAAGCCCCGTTTCGCTCCGGCGAATTGATATTGCAGAGATTGAAAAAAATCCGGGATCGAACAGGGATATCTCTAAAGTTATTCAGTCGTTTCCCGGCGTGGGACAAACTGTTTCGTTTCGCAACGACCTGATTGTGCGGGGTGGCGGGCCCAATGAGAATGCTTTCTTTCTCGATGATGTACAAATCCCGTCTATAAATCATTTCTCAACCCAGGGAGCGTCCGGCGGCCCGGTGGGGATACTTAATGTAGATTTTATTCGTGAAGTGAATTATTATAGCGCTGCTTTTCCTGCAAGCCGCGGCGATGCGTTGAGTTCGGTGTTTGAGTTTAAGCAGCGCGACGGTAATCCGGAAAAAATAAAATGCCGGTTTACCATTGGCGCTTCCGACCTGGCAATCTCGTTCGACGGACCAGCAGGTGAAAAAACAACCTATGTTTTTTCGGCCAGGCGTTCATATCTTCAATTCCTTTTTAGTGCTATAGGGCTCCCTTTTCTTCCTGTGTATAATGATTTTCAGTTTAAAACACGAACAAAGATTGATGATAAGAATGAGATTATTTTTGTCGGTTTAGGCGCTTATGATCTGAATAAGCTTAATCTTGACGCTAATGAAACAGAAGACCAACGCTATATTTTAAACTATTTGCCCGAAAACACACAATGGAGCTATACCTTTGGCGGTGTTTACAAACATTACCGTGAAAATGGATATGAAACATGGGTGCTCAGTAGAAATTACCTCAATAATCAGAATATTAAATATAAAGATAATGTAACAGCCGATTCGCTCAAAACACTCGATTACCGGAGCGATGAGGCAGATCATCGTTTCCGGTACGAACGTACGATGCGTACCAGTGGCGAAATGAAAATCAGTTATGGTTGTCTTGCCGAGCAATCGTTGTATACTAATCAGACCTACCGGAAGGATTATATTAATAATGCATTATTTGAACAGTTATACAATACCGATCTGACCATTTATAAATGGGGTCTGTTTGGTCAGATTACACAGGGCTTTTTCAGCAAGCGGCTGACATTGTCATTGGGAGTTCGCAGCCAGGCATCCGATTACTCGTTGCAAACAAACAATTTGCTTCGCCAGGTATCGCCCCGGTTCTCGGCATCGTGGCAGTTGAATAAAAAATGGTCAACCAATTTTAATGTGGGCCGGTATCATCAGCTTCCTCCCCTTACTGCTCTTGGTTTTAAAAATAATTCAGCATTCTTTATTAATAAAATTAATGGTTTAAAATATATTGC
>CAZRNJ010000045.1:0-13241 GCA_964601385.1 uncultured Bacteroidales bacterium
ATTAGATTTTCAAGAGCGTTTTTCAGTTGGTTTCATCAACTGAAAAATCCGGGTTTAAAAAAAGGATATAGGTTATTTAGAGATACAATTGTATTTTTGGGAAAAATAAGGTATGATCGGCACATTAAAACCGCAACAACTTTGGCAGTATTTTGAGGAGTTATGCCGTATCCCCCGTATTTCGAAACATGAACAACGGGTTAGAGGATATGTAGAGGAATTTTGCCGCTCTCATCATCTCGATTACCGGATTGATCAGACCGGGAATATCATTATCCGTAAGCCGGCATCTCCGGGATACGAATCCGGCAGCGGAGTTATTCTGCAGGCGCATCTGGATATGGTTCCTCAAAAGGATTCTCATGTACAGCATGACTTTTTACATGATCCCATACAACCGTATATTGATGGTGAATGGGTTAAGGCAAGAAGCACCACTCTGGGTGCTGATAATGGCATTGGTGTTGCAGCTATCCTTGCTGTGATGGCCGATAAAACGATAGCGCACGGTCCGCTGGAAGCATTGCTAACCATTGATGAAGAGACAGGTATGACAGGCGTTTTTGGATTGAAAAGCGATGCATTGAATGGTACGGTTCTGTTGAACCTCGACACTGAGGAAGAAGGTGAATTATGCATTGGCTGCGCGGGAGGGCTGAATGCAACGATCAGGGGTGATCTCAAATGGCAAAAAGTGAGATCCAACCTGAAGACCTTTTCGGTTAAGATATGTGGATTAAAAGGTGGTCATTCGGGTTGTGATATTCATCTGGGGCGCGCCAATGCGATTAAAATAATGGTTCGCTATCTTAGTTATCTGTGGATGAAGTTGCCTATCCGGATGGTTTCACTGGAGGGAGGAACGCTTCGCAATGCTATTCCGCGTGAGTGTACCGCTGTGTTTGCTTTTTCGCCGCGAATGGAGAAAAAAGTACTTAAAGAAACAGATATTTTCCGTGATATACTGGCCACTGAATACCGGGATATAGATACAGACATCATTTTAACGCTAAATGAAATTTCTTTGCCGGAGAAGATACTTACCGAATTTTCACAACATCAGTTTATTAATTTGTTGTATAGTTTGCCCAACGGAGTAATCCGCAAAATTCCCGGAATGCCAGATGTGGTTGAAACATCGAATAATCTGGCTATTGCGCGGATAAAAAATAAATCGTTTGAAATTCATAATCTGATACGCAGTTCCTCTGCTTCGGCTAAAGCCGATCTTGCACAGCAGATCTGTTCTGTTTGTCAACTGGCCAATGCCAGGATGAAATTTCATGGTGATTATCCGGGTTGGGATCCGCGCTTTGATTCTCCTCTGTTGCAGTCCATGAAAACGATTTATCATGATATGTTCCATAAAGACCCGAAGGTGACGGTTGTACATGCAGGTCTCGAATGCGGTATTATCGGAAGCATTTATCCGCATCTGCAGATGGTGTCGTTCGGGCCTACCATTCTGTATCCGCATTCACCGGGCGAAAAGGTGCATATTCCCTCTGTTGAACGGTTTTGGAATTTTTTGCTTGCTGTTTTGGAAAAAATAAAATGATATATTATTCAGACAAACTATACGGTTCACTGATTCATAAATCCTTGTTTATGTAAGGTGTTCAGAAGCTTCTGAGAGAATTTAATATTGTCGGGTTTCTTATATCGGTTATCCGTGAACACCTGCGCCAGCGTTTGTTTATTGTTTTCTTTCAGCAGTTTTTGTGTCAGAGGTAATAATTCTTTTTCTTTGTACAATTCATTGATGGTTGTTACGGTATAATTATTGTAATTTTCGTAATGAATTACAGCCGCTTCGGGCAGACGGTCGGTGAGGGGAGGTTCTTCTGCCGGAACACCCATAACGACAGTTGTTACGGGCATTACTCCCGGTGGCAGAGCCAGGGCGTGGATGATCTCATCGGCCATATATAGCGTTGTGCCAAGGTAACAGATGCCCAGCCCGTTTTCTTCTGCAGCAATGCAGCAGTTCTGTGCTGCAAGTAAAGCATCGGTGGCAGCGTTTACAAACCAGAGAAAATTATTATAAGCGGGTTCTGCAGCACGCTCATTACACCAGCGGGTAAAGCGGTTGATATCGGCGCAAAAGGTTAGCAGTACAGGCGCTTCTTTAACCATCTGCTGGTTGAAATGACAGGGAGCCAGCAGTTCCCGTTTTTTAATATCGAGTGTTACAATAATTGAGTAAAGTTGCATATTTCCCGTTGTGGACGCACGGATACCGGCGCGGAGAATGGTATTCAGCAGTTCGTCATGAATCGGATCCGGTTTAAACTTACGGATTGACCGGTGGCCGGTGAGCGCTTTCATGGTGTTCATCGTTTAAAGTGATTAAAAAATAGCCTGCTGTACTTAAAAAATTACGAAGTACCGCCAGCATTGAAATAAATGGTAATTGTCGTAAAGGTTTTAATCCGAATTTAATGTAATAGTTTGGATTGATAATAAAAAGTGTTTGTTCAAGAATGTAATAGTTTTCACGTTTGAGAATCCGCAAAAAGCGATCAATTGAAATACCCGTGTTTTTGATGTCCATCAGGCACTGTATTTTGTCGTCCGGTTCGCCGGCTAATCGCAAAACAGCGCGATACAGCCCTGCAGGCAGTAAATGAAAATACGGAAGCTTCGATAATACCTTGCTTTTGCAGATTTGTTGGTGACCGCCAAAGGGATTTTGCCAGGGGGGGAATGCAAAGAATACCATACCGCCCGGACCTATGTAACCTTTCAACATGGCCATAAATCGTTGTTGCGAAGGAATATGCTCAATAACGTCTCGCAGGATAATCAGATCAAAATCATGGTCAATCGTTTCTCCGGCTTTATAAATATCTTCTGCAACAAGTGTCAGTTTATCCTTTTGCGGATGGTTTGAGAAGAACTCGCGCGCCGTATCAATCCGGTGTTGTGCTATGTCCACTCCGGTTACTCTGCATCCTCTGTCTAAAAAGGGTTTCAGGTTGCCTCCTTCACCACAACCAATCTCCAGAATTTTTATTCGGCTGTCTATTGTAAGGTGGTTGCTTATAAAAGGAATAACATAATGGACAGTGGTGTATTCCTGTTCACGGTAATATTGTTGTTTATCTGTGTGTCGTTGATGCATAACCGGTTTTGTACAAAAATAATATTTCGCGGACTATTATCCGGGATTTTCAATAAATATATTAAAATTCAGTATTAACCCGGGATAATTGTATTTTTGCGATATGCGTAAAATATCTGCACCATATATTTTTCCGGTGTCTCAGCCGGTTGTTGAGAACGGAATTATTTACCTTGATGATGAGGGCGTGATACAGGGTATTGAGCGAAATAATTTTTCTCATGGCAGCGATGTGGAGTATTTTGACGGTATTATTACACCAGGGTTTATCAATGCGCACTGTCATCTGGAATTGTCCGGTATGTCGGGGCAGATAGAAGAAGGCAGGCATCTTCATCATTTTATTGACCGTTTGATGATTTTACGCCGCAATCAGCGCGATGCCGCCGTAAATGCGATTGAGCATGCCGACAGGATGATGGCTGCCAACGGTATTGTGGCAGTAGCTGATATCGCCAATACCAGTGATGCAATAGCTGTGAAAAACAGGAGCAATATTTTCTATCATACTTTTTTTGAGATAATGGGAACAGATGATTCGAAAGCCGCTGATTTATTCAGCCATGCAATCGAAGAGGTCTCATCATATTCCAATATTTCTGTTACTGTGCATGCACCCTATTCCTGCTCCAAAGCATTAATTACAATTGTTTCACAGTACTGTGACAAACAGGGATTTCCTTTATCCATACATAATCAGGAGAGCGATGGTGAAAACGCGTTGTTTATCAATGGAAGCGGCCCTATTGCTGATATGCTGAAAAAATTAAATACCAGGCCGGGCGTATGGATTCCCTCCGGACAATCGTCCCTGTTAACGGTGTTGCCTTTACTTCCTGCGCAATCAGTGACATTGCTGGTGCATAATACATTTTCTTCGCCGGCGGATGTTATAAATGTTATTCAATCAGCCAAAAACGTATGCTGGGTATTAGCGCCAAACGCGAATCTGTATATCGAAAAATGTCTTCCTGATATTTACTTACTTGATGAAATGAAACAGCCCATTGCACTGGGAACCGACAGCATGGGTTCAAACAAAACATTATCTATTCTGGAAGAAATGAAAACACTGCAGCATTATTTTAAGCGTTTATCTCTTTCCCGGCTTATCAAATGGGCTACATTGAACGGGGCAAGGGCATTAAATATGGATAAGTGGTTGGGAAGTATAGACCCGGGGAAGGCGCCTGGTTTGAACCTGATTATAAATGCCGATTTACAGCATCTTATGCTCACGTCAGGCAGTGCGGTGAAAGTTCTTGTCCCTGCCCGAAAAATAAAAATCTAAAGAAATCGTTTATTGAATTATGGCAACTTTTTTATTTCATGAATTGGTATTCGGGCCTGTAAAAAGCCGCCGACTCGGTGTTTCGTTAGGTATTAACCTGCTTCCGCGTAAACGAAAGGTGTGTAGTTTTAATTGTATCTATTGTGAATGCGGATGGAGCGACAGTGTTGCTGGCTCTGACTATGATTTTCCGGGTATTGAGGAGGTTGAGCAGCACCTTCGTACACGCCTTGCAAAACTGATGCAGCAACAGTCGGCCCTCGATGCCATAACATTTGCCGGCAATGGAGAGCCAACGCTACATCCGGCATTCCCCGAAATTATTGATATTACCCTCCGTTTACGTGATGAATATTGTCCGTCGGCACGGGTTGCTGTATTGTCCAATGCTTCGCGTATCGGCAATGATAAAGTATTTAATGCATTATTGAAAATTGACCTGAATATCCTAAAACTTGATGCGGGAACTGATACCACATGTATGCTTATTAATAATCCCGAGAAAAGTTTTAAACGCGAAGAAACCATTAATAATCTGATTCGCTTTAATGGAAAACTGATTATACAATCACTTTTTTTCCGCGGAACCTTTAACGGCTATGAAATAGATAATACATTGCCACAGGAGATTAATCAGTGGTATGCCGATTTAGCTGTAATTAAGCCGTCTCTGGTTATGATCTATACTATCGAGCGTGATACGCCGGCAAAAGGGCTACAAAAAATTCCGGTGTCAGCGCTTAAAGAAATTGCAAAAAAAGTGAACGTTTTAGGTATCGAAACCCAAATATCCGGCTAAATTTGAACCATGATTAAAAAAAAGACCTATATAGGGATATTGTTGTTTTTTCTGTTCGGGCTACAATCATTGATGTTATATTCACAGTGGATGAAAACCGGATTGAGCACTAATGCCACTATTAATAATCTGGTAATTGCTGGAAGCCGTATTTATTGTTGCGCATCGGATGGCTTGTATTTTTCGGATAATAATGGATTGAACTGGCAACCTGCCGGCTTAGCCAATAAAGGCGTGACTTCGGCGGTGGCTGTTGATACCTTGCTGATTGCCGGTACGTTTAACGATGGTCTGTGGCGTTCGTCAGATACAGGTAAAACATGGTTAGAGATTAACAACGGAATTGTTAATTATAAAATAACTGCCCTTGCACTGGCCGGAAATACGCTGTATGCAGGAACTTATTTTGGAGGCCTTTACCGTTCGCTGAATTCCGGGAGCTCATGGTCGGTAATCACTGACCCTGCTGTTCTAACCGGGAAATGGATTGAAGCACTTAACATCTTTGGCAACACTATTTATGCGCTAACCAATAATGGCGGTGTAATGAGTTTGTGTTTTAATGGTTGTGGCAGCAGCATTTGGAGCATACAAAACACATCACTCCCTTCACCTGTTGAGAATCTGATGTGTTTTGGACTTGCAAATTTATATAACCGTTTGTTTCTCGGCACCTCAAAAGGGGTGTTTCAATCGGTGCTTACCCCCTCGATAATATGGAACTATTCGTATTTCGAGAATTTCTATGTTAAAGCAATGGCTTCTGCCGACACTTTTGTTATCGCGGGCACTAATACAGGCATATACCTGTCGTGTGACACAGGTAAAACATGGACGTATGAACAAGATGGAATGCCTGCCTGCGAAGTTACCGCTTTATTGGTGAATGGAAATTATGTTCTTTGCGGAACAAAGCAAAACGGATTATATATCCGCACACTCGATAATCTTACACGGATGCCGGGCCATTCAACAGATGACGATTTCCCGTTTACTGTTTATCCTAATCCTTTTTCTTCGGAATTTACCATCGGGCTAAAGAAACGGGCAGATATCAATCAACCCATTATTATTTATGATGCTCGCGGTATGGTTGTGTTTTCGTCCGGAATGGCGCAATCATGTTGTCAGTATCATGTGAATGGAAATCGTTGGCCAGATGGAATTTATGTTGTTCAATTTACATTGAATGGTGTTATTTATCGTACAAGAATTATTAAAATTAATTAAAATAATGAAAACAATTATTATTTTTCTTGGTTTTGTATCATTGTCTGCCGGCATTTTGCAGTCGCAGCAAACTACTGTTACTATCGAGGAGTTTTTAACCCGGCCATTTGGTTTTGAACCAACAGTGGCAGCATTTACCAATTGTAAAACGCCGCAATATAAGCTGAAGAAATATATTTTTAAAAAACATCCGACAGATACAATTTATCAGTTCAGATATAAAAAATCTGAGTTGTTTTTTAACCGGTCACAGCAGCAGGAAATATTTTTTTCCGGTATTATCAATCATTGCCGCATATTGATGCTTAACAATATTTATGTAGGCATGAGCAGGGATCGTTTTCTGGCATCATTCTCCAATCTGGCCGCTCCGGTATCGGATGCTGTTGAGATCCAGAAGGAGGGATTTAAAAATGTTTACACTTTTATATTTAAAAATAATACGCTTACTGAAATAAAGATATCTAATATTCATAAATAATGATTGTTAATGGTTGTAATTAAGTGATTTATGTTTTATCATGTTATTTCATAAAACCTTTGTAAATTCGCCAAGTTTAAAAACAATTAAAATACCGAATATGATTTCATATAAAGATTTAGGATTAGTAAATTCGAAAGAACTTTTTGCAAAAGCAGTAAAGGGTGGATATGCCATACCGGCATTTAATTTTAATAATCTCGAGCAGTTGCAGGCCATCATCGGTGCCTGTGTCGAAACCCGGTCTCCGGTAATATTGCAGGTTTCGAGCGGCGCGCGTAAGTATGCCAACCAGACACTGCTTCGTTACCTGGCACAGGGAGCCGTGGAATACTCCAAGGAATTGGGTTGCAATATACCTATTGTGCTTCATCTCGATCATGGCGATACATTTGAATTATGTAAATCGTGTATAGAATACGGCTTTTCGTCTGTGATGATTGATGGTTCGCACCATCCGTATGAGAAAAATGTTGAACTCACCAGACAGGTGGTTGAATACGCGCATAAAAATGGTGTAACAGTTGAAGGTGAACTGGGTGTTCTGGCTGGTATTGAAGATGAGGTTTCATCGGAAGTAACTCATTATACTAAACCGGAAGAGGTTGAAGATTTTGTTAAAAAAACAGGCGTTGACTCACTGGCTATTTCTATTGGCACTTCACATGGCGCAAATAAATTTAAACCCGAACAGTGCACGCGTAATGCCGATGGAGTGCTTGTTCCGCCACCGCTGCGTTTTGATATACTGGAAGAATGTGAGCGTCGTATCCCGGGTTTTCCCATTGTGCTGCATGGCGCTTCATCAGTGCCTGCCGATCTGGTGAAGATTATCAATTCGCATGGCGGTAAACTTAAAGATGCTGTTGGTATTCCCGAAGATCAGCTTCGCAGGGCTGCCGCATCGGCTGTGTGCAAAATTAATATTGACAGCGATGGCCGGCTGGCTATGACTGCTGCTGTGCGTAAGGCATTTATTGATAATCCTGCAGAGTTTGATCCCCGTAAATACCTCGGCCCTGCACGTGATCAGCTTAAAGCTCTTTATAAACACAAAATTGTGAATGTCCTTGGGAGTAACGATAAAGCATAATCCGCCAGTAAAAGTATTGTTGTGATTAATGCAAATTATTATACTGAAAGCCGCTGATTGCGGCTTTTTTTGTGACAGATTAGTTTAAATGGATTGAGTTGGTATAATATACTAATACTGGCGCGTTGAGGTCGGTGGCGGATTTGAACCGCCGTACTCGGTTTTGCAGACCGGTGCCTAGCCACTCGGCCAACCGACCAAAATTCAGTCAAAAATACACATTTTTGGCAATTTATTCAAATATCAGGGATAGGTGATTGTAACGCTTACCTTACCTGTCTTTCCGCCAAGTGGTGGATTGAGTTTTGATAATTTAACGGTGATGCGTGTGACCTTTGAGCCCAGTTCGTTTTGAAGCCCTGTAATGATGCGGTGCGCGATATTTTCAAGCAGATGTGACCGGATGTGCATCTCCCGTTGAATGATAACAT
Organism: uncultured Bacteroidales bacterium; assembly: GCA_964601385.1. GTDB lineage: Bacteria > Bacteroidota > Bacteroidia > Bacteroidales > JBBRXJ01 > CAZRNJ01. Next base: position 8,450 of record CAZRNJ010000045.1, read on the forward strand.
ACGCCTGATGATAATTTACCGTGTCTTTCAGTTGATCGGAAATTTCGGCCACAGTTGTATCTGTCTCCAGTTCTATATCCACCAGAAATTTATTGCCAATGATCTGTTCCTCCCTGAAATGGCCGTGGTAGGCATAAAACTCCATATTCTCGAGACGGATGATGCTCATTTTTATTGTCTTATTTGGTAATCAGTGAAATATGCTGATAAAAAAGGATTATTTTTGCAACTGTAAAATTACAATTTATTATGGAAGAATTATCTGCCGGAAAGCCCATTGAGCAACAGTCGTTGCATTTTATTCAGGAAATTATCGAGGATGATCTGCGAAATAAAAAAAATGACGGTATCGTTTATACCCGTTTCCCTCCAGAACCCAATGGTTACCTGCATATCGGCCACGCAAAATCTATCTGTCTGAATTTTGGCCTTGCCCGGCAATATAACGGAAAATGCAATCTCCGGTTCGATGATACAAATCCGACCACCGAAGAGACAGAATATGTTGATTCAATTATGGAAGATGTGCAATGGCTGGGTTTTCAGTGGGAAGGTGAGCCGCGGTATGCATCAGATTATTTTGAGCAGTTGTACCGGTGGGCCGAGCAGCTGATCAATAAAGGAGTGGCTTATGTTTGTGAGATGACAGCCGAAGAGATTAGCGCCAGTCGAGGCACGCCCACTATACCGGGCAAAGAAAGTCCCTGGCGTAACAGGCCTGTAGCCGAATCGCTTGACCTGTTTCGGCGTATGCGTGCCGGTGAATTTCCTGATGGCCGGTTTTTATTGCGCGCTAAAATTGATATGGCTTCTCCAAATATGCATATGCGCGACCCTGTAATGTACCGTATCCGTCATGCCATGCATCACCGTACCGGCGATAAATGGTGCATATACCCCATGTACGACTGGGCGCACGGACAAAGCGATTTTCTGGAGGGTATTACCCATTCTATTTGTACGCTTGAGTTTGAGGTGCACAGACCACTGTACGATTGGTTTCTTAACCAGATTACCGATGGCGGATACAGGCCCAGACAAATTGAGTTTGCCCGCCTGAATTTAACGTATACGGTTATGAGCAAGCGCCGAATGCTTGAATTGGTGCGTGAAAAAATAGTTGACGGATGGGACGATCCCCGTATGCCTACAATATGCGGACTACGCCGGCGCGGATATACACCCGGCGCTATACGAAACTTCGCCGAAAGGGTAGGAGTAGCGAAGCGCGAAAATATGATTGATGTTGGTTTGCTGGAGTTTTGTATTCGTGAGGAATTGAATAAAATAGCGCCCCGGGTGATGGCTGTGATTAATCCTTTAAAGGTTGTAGTTGTTAATTATCCCGAGGATAAGGAAGAATGGATGGAAGCAGAGAATAATCCCGAAGATCCATCAATGGGTACGAGAAAGGTGCCCTTCAGCCGTGAGATATATATTGAAAAGGATGATTTTATGGAAATTCCGACGAAAAAGTTTTTCCGTCTCGCACCGGGAACTGAAGTTCGTCTGAAAAATGCATATATCATTAAATACGAAAGTCATATTAAAGATAACGATGGAAATATTTCAACGATTTATTGCACCTGCGATTTTGAGTCACGTAGTCATGCAGCCGGCAGTAGTCGCAAAGTGAAAGGGACATTGCATTGGGTGTCGGTTAAACATGCTATGCCTGCAGTAATCCGTTTATACGACCGGCTGTTTACAAAAGAGAATCCATCGGATGTTGAAGAAGGAAAAGATTATAAAGATTTTATTAATCCGCAATCGCTGAAAGTAATGAATGGTTTTGTTGAGCCGGGATTAATCCATTTGACACCGGGGACAAAAGTTCAGTTTCAGCGTCTTGGATATTTTTGTGTTGATACCCGAGATAGCAGGCCAGGAGCACCTGTTTTCAACCGTACGGTAACATTGAAAGATACTTGGTCGAAAATTGTAAATAAAGAATAAAGTAGTATTTTTACATGCTATAAACTGCCCTATGGTGTAATTGGCAACACGTCTGATTCTGGATCAGAAAAGTCTAGGTTCGAGCCCTAGTAGGGCAACTTAACAATGCAGATGCTAAGTTCAGCATGTTGTTTTTTATCCCGATTTATTTAAGTAGTACGTCTATTTGCAGGAACGTCTATTGAATACATTGGACTTGTTCTGTTTGTACAATCGGTAAAATTCATTATTTACCGCGATTTTGCAATAGAAATTCCTTATATACTATAAAACCAACATTTCTATTACATTAACGCGGTAACCCCGCCTTAGAAAATCTTATTGTTAGCAATTAGCTAACGATTAGATTTTCAAGAGCATTTTTCAGTTGAGTTTTTTCAACTGAAAAATTCGGGTTTACGATCAAGCCATTGTCAGCTTAATAAAAAAACAAGGGGAGGTACTATGTCCTCCCCCGTTTCAACACCGGTCACCCTCCGGTGTATCTACTCTATCAGGCAAATTGTTTCAGCAGGTGATGATCTGATGTTTTATTTGTTCCACCCTTTGTTCATGTTTATCGCATACACGTCCCGAAGGATCGCTGCTTTTTTGCCATTTGGGGATCCATTTTAGCACCGATTTGGCCGCATCGGCTTGCGGGAAATGTTTCTCGAACAACGTCCGGTAATAGAATGCCTCTTTGGTTGCCGGTGTGTTGTGAGGGAAACGTTCGGCTGCTGTGGCAAACTCTTTATCGCTTATTACTTCGTTACAGTAAGCCACAATACTGTCAATCCAGTTGTATCCTACACCATCGCTGAACTGTTCTTTTTGTCTCCATAAAATATTGTCAGGCAGATAGGGATCTTTTTTATCATCAAAAGCAGCACGAAGGATATATTTTTCCATCCGGCCATTTTGATGGTCATGTATTTTTTCTTTTGCATCAATCATCATTGCAATATCCAGAAAATAGCGATCGAGCATGGGCACTCTGGCTTCGAGCCCGAAAGCCATAGTTGACTTATCGGCTCTCAGCAAATCGGCTGTTGAAAGTCGTTTGACCCTGCGTATAGTTTCTTTGCGGAATTCTTCTACTGATGGAGCATTGTTAAAGTAAAGGTATCCGCCAAATACTTCATCGGCGCCTTCACCCGACAGTACCATTTTTACACCCATATCGGTAATATATTTCGACAGAAAATACATAGGCGTAGACGCTCTGATGGTTGTCACATCGTATGATTCAAGGTGCCAGATAAGGTTTTCGATATTTTGGATGCCTTGTTCAATTGTAAAATATACTTCATGGTGTGTAGTGCCGATAAAACGGGCTACCTGCCGTGCTGCCTTCAGATCGGGCACTTCTGGCGATAATCCGATGGAGAAGGAGTGCAGCTCTTGTGTAGTACCCCGGAGAATTCGCTTGGTAATGGAAGAGATCAAACTCGAATCCAATCCGCCCGATAATAGAACACCGAATGGCACATCGCTCATCAGCCGTTTCTTTACTGCAGCGGTTAATCCCTCATTTAGTGCTTTTAGGTCGGCGGTTACCGGTTCGATGGTTGTGTCTTCCCATTTAGGGTTATAGTATTTAACAAAGCCAGTTTCGCGTGTATAGTAATGTCCGGGAGGGAACGCTGTAAAATCAACACACTGGTCGGCTAATGATTTCATCTCCGATGCAAAAAACAATGTACCATCGGCCGCTTTACCATAATACAGTGGTTTGATGCCAATCGGATCGCGCGCAACCATAAATTTGTCATTATCCAGAATTACGAATGTGAACATCCCATCGAGAAGATTACAAAAGTCATATCCGAATTCTTCATACAGGTGAACAATTACCTCACTGTCGCAGGTGGTACGAAAAGTGTGTCTTTTCAACAACGTATTGCGGATATGCATGTGATTGTATATTTCGCCATTATGAGCAACGTACGCTGTACTAGTTCCCTGAATGGGCTGTCTGCCGGTGGAGAGGTCAATGATTGACAGCCGTTCGTGTGAAAGAATGTTTCCTGACGGGCTCTGGTAGATGTCTCTTTCGTCCGGGCCGCGATGTTTCATCCGGGCGGAGAGTTGCCGTACCTCTTCAAGGTCGCGCTTCCCGATTACTGCTAAAATACCACACATATGCCTGTAGATTTGAATTGTTAATTAAAAATGTTAAAACGTTTAATAAAAATAATAAATATTGGTACAAATATAATATATTGTAATTAAAAATGCAAGTTTTTATTATAAATTATTACTATATTGGATAATTTTTTGATTTTTTCTGATTTTATGGATATTTTTGTATTAATTATTAAAAATAAAAGCCGCTTTATGGACAAAAACTTACAGATTGATAGTTTAGACAAAAAAATACTTTCCATGGTATTAAAAGATGCACGTATTCCGTTTTTGGAAATTGCCCGGGAATGCAATGTTTCTGGGGCTGCTATCCACCAGCGGATGCAGAAACTGACGAAGATGGGAATTATTTCTGGCTCTGAATATGTTGTTGATCCTCAAAAGATTGGATATCATACTTGTGCATATATGGGAATTTATCTCGATAAAGCAAGTTTATATCCGGAGGTGGTGAAGGAATTGGAGCGCATTCCCGAAATCGTCGAATGTCATTACACAACGGGCGGATATTCAATATTTGTTAAAATTTATGCTAAAAATAACGAGCATCTTAAAATTATTTTGGTGGATAAGCTGCAGGCCATTAAAGGTATTTCACGCACCGAAACCTTTATTTCTCTTGAGGAACGATTTAAACGGCAATTGCCTGTTGATTAATTAGGGGGGGTATTTTTATCCTGTCGCCCAAGGTATTTGGTTAATAGGTTTG